>JAGXAV010000411.1 GCA_018971455.1 Rhodospirillales bacterium | reverse complement strand
GGTTTCCCGTCGGTCAAAAATCCTGCTAGCAACCCCGCCGGAGAGGTGGTTCGGGTATGTTCAATTTTTCGTGGATGGAGATCGCGATGATCGGCGTGGTGGCGCTCGTTGCCATCGGGCCGAAGGACATGCCGGTCGCCATCCGCACCATCGCCGAGATGATCAAGAAGGCCCGCCGCATGGCCGGCGAGTTCCAGGGCCATTTCGACGAGATGGTGCGCGAGGCCAATCTTGGCGAGGTGCGCGACCAGATCAACGAGTTGCGCAATTTCGACATCAAGGGCACCGTCGAGCGGGCCATCGACCCGGACGGCACGCTGGCCGACACCTTCTCCGGCAACCCGTTCGAACCGGCGGCGAGCACGGCCACCGAGATCGGGCAGCCGGCCGAGCACACCATCGCGGCCCCGGAGGGCGTGGACCGCGTGGCGCATGCCGGGGTGGAGGCGCCGGCCTTCATTCCGCCCGAGATCGCCAACCGGCCCGAGCCGCCGGCCTTCATTCCGCCCGACGCCATCCGTTACTGAAGCAGGCAGGTTCCCGTGGCCAGCGCAGATCCCGAAGAAGACGTCATCAACGACAAGCCGATGCCGCTGCTCGAGCATCTCATCGAGCTGCGCACGCGGCTGATGTGGTCGGCGGGCACGTTCCTGCTCGCGTTTTTCGTCTGCTACTATTTCCACGGCGCGATCTATTCCTTCCTCGCCGAGCCGGTGGCGCACATCCTCGAACAGTCCGGCGGCAGCCGGCGGATGATCTACACCTCCCTGACCGAGCCCTTCTTCACCTTCATCAAGGTGGCGATGTTCGGCGCGCTGGCGCTGTCGCTGCCGGTGATCGTCGGGCAGTTGTGGCTGTTCATCGCACCCGGGCTCTACCGCAGCGAGAAGCGGGCGATGCTGCCCTTCCTCATCGCCACGCCGGTGCTGTTCGTCATGGGCGCGGCGCTGGCCTATTATTTCGTCTTTCCCTTCGCCTGGAAGTTCTTCCTGAGCTTCCAGAGTGCGGCCGGCGCCGGCGGGCTGCCGATCGTCGCCGAGCTCAAGGTCAGCGAATACCTCGATCTGGTGATGAAGCTGATCTTCGCCTTCGGCATCGCCTTCCAGCTGCCGGTGGCGCTGTCGCTGATGGCCAAGGTCGGCATCGTCTCTTCGAAGGGGCTGAAGCGCTACCGGCGCTATGCCTATGTCGGCATGTTCGTCATCGCCGCCATCCTGGCGCCGCCGGACGTCATCACCCAGACCGGGCTCGCGGTGCCGCTGATCGCGCTCTATGAGATGTCGATCATCGCGGCGAAGATGGTTGAACCGAAGCGGTCCGAGGACTGAGCCATGCACGACATCCGGGCGATCCGCGACGACGCGGCGGGATTTGACGCGGCGATGGCGCGGCGCGGGCAGGACGCATGGGCCGAAAAGCTGATTGCCCGCGACGAAACCCGCCGCGACGCGCGCACCAAGGTGCAGGAGCTGCAAGCCCTGCGCAACGGGCTGGCGCGACAGATCGGCGAGGCGCGCCGGCGCGGTGAGGACACGGCGGCCTCGGAGGCCGAGGCGACGGCGTTGCGCGACGACATCGAAGTGTACGAGGGGCACGCGCGCGAGGCGGAGGCCGCCATCCGCCACACGCTTTCCTCGCTGCCCAACATCCTCGATGCCGACGTGCCGGACGGAGCCGATGAGCGGTCCAACCTGGTGCTCAAGCAGGTCGGCCAGCCGCGCGATCTCGGCTTCCAGCCCAAGCAGCATTTCGAGCTTGGCGAGGCGCTCGGCATGATGGATTTCGAAATCGCGGCCAAGCTCGCCGGCAGCCGTTTCACCGTGCTGCGCGGCCCGCTGGCGCGGCTGGAACGCGCCCTCGGCCAGTTCATGCTCGACCTGCACACCGGCCCGCATGGCTATGCCGAGCACGCGGTGCCGCTGCTGGTGAACGAGGCGGCGTTCTTCGGCACCAACCAGCTGCCGAAATTCGCCGAGGATTCCTTCCGCACCACCGACGGGCGCTGGCTGATCCCGACCGCCGAGGTGCCGCTGACCAACATGGTGGCCGGCGACATCCTCGCCGAGAAATCGCTGCCCATCCGCGTCACCGCGCTGACGGACTGCTTCCGCAGCGAGGCCGGCTCGGCCGGGCGCGACACGCGCGGCATGCTGCGCCAGCACCAGTTCCGCAAGGTGGAGCTGGTGTCCATCGCCCATCCCGACGCGAGCGACGCCGAGCATGAGCGCATGACCGGCTGTGCGGAGCGCGTGCTCGAACTGCTCGGCCTGCCCTATCGGCGCGTGCTGCTCTGCGCCGGCGATACCGGGTTCGGCGCGGCGAAGACGTTCGACCTCGAAGTGTGGCTGCCCGGCCAGCAGGCCTGGCGCGAGATCAGCTCGTGTTCCAACACCCGCGCCTTCCAGGCCCGCCGCATGAATGCCCGCTTCCGCAGCGCGGACGGCAAGAATGTTGCCCATGTCCACACGCTGAACGGTTCGGGCGTCGCGGTCGGGCGCGCGCTGATCGCGGTGATGGAGAACTGCCAGCAGGCCGACGGCTCCATCCTCATCCCCGAGGTGCTGCGCGCGCAGATGGGCGGGATGGAGCGCATCGCGGCGTAGTCCGGCGCGTGGCCAGCCCGGCCCGCGCTCTGGAAAACATAAATGCTCGAGCAACTTAATCCGATCTGACTGACCGCGAAGCGGCTCAGTCAGATCGGATGTTGCTCTACCGCGGTCCGAGCCGCCGCCGCAGCCGGTGCAGCCCGCCCCATACCAGCAGCAGCATCGGCACCACCGCGATGCCGGTGCCGATGGCGACGTTGATCGGCAGCCCCTCCGCGCGCAGCCCCTCCAGCGCGTGGCCGACGAGGCCGAGCGCGTAATAGGTGATGGCCACCACCGACAGCCCCTCCACCGTCTCCTGCAGGC
>JAGXAV010000410.1 GCA_018971455.1 Rhodospirillales bacterium | reverse complement strand
TCACCCCGAACCTCGACCGCCTCGCCGCCGCCGGCACGCGTTTCGACGCCGCGGTCTGCAACTCGCCGATCTGCGTGCCGTCGCGGGCCTCTTTCGCCACCGGCCGCTACGTCCACGAGCTGCGGCTGTGGGACAACGCGATGGCCTATGACGGCACGGTGCGCGGCTGGGGCCACGCGCTGCAGGAGGCGGGGCACCGGGTCGAGTCGATCGGCAAGCTGCATTACCGCAACGAGACCGACCCCACCGGCTTCGACCGCCAGCTCCACCCGATGCACATCTACGGCGGCCACGGCATGGTCTGGGGCTCGCTGCGCCACGGCGAGTTCGACTACAGCGCGCGCGCCCACGCCATGCTGAAGCCGATCGGCGCCGGCACCTCGAAATACAATCTCTACGACGACCGCATCGCCGGCGAGGCCGAGCGCTGGCTGGAGGAGGCCGCCGCCGCGCCGGAAGGGCGGCCCTGGGTGCTGTATGTCGGCTTCGTCGCGCCGCATTTCCCGCTGACGGTGCCGCAGCGCTTCCTCGACCTCTATCCGCCCGACCGCATGCCGCCGCCGCGGCTGCACCCGCAGGACGGCCATGCCCGCCATCCGTGGCTGGAGCGGAGCCATCACTGCCAGCCGGTGGACGATGCCTTCGACGACGCCGGGCGGCGGCTCGCCACTGCCTGCTATTTCGGCCTGTGCTCCTGGGTGGACCACCAGGTCGGCCGGGTGATGGCGGCGCTGGAGCGCACCGGCCTCGCGGCGAATACCCGCGTCATCTACACCTCCGACCACGGCGACAATGTCGGCGCCCGCGGCATGTGGGGGAAGAGCACGCTCTACGACGACGCGGTGGGCGTGCCGATGCTGCTGGCCGGGCCCGACGTGCCGGCCGGCCGGGTGTGCCACACCCCGGTCAGCCTGCTCGACCTCGCGCCCACCATCACCGACGCGGTCGGGCTCGCGCCGCATGCGCCGGACCTGCCGGGCGACTCGCTGTTCGCCATTGCCGGCCGCGCCGACGACCATGACCGCACGGTGTTCTCCGAGTACCACGCCTTCGCCTCGCCCTCGGCCGGGTTCATGCTGCGCGACGGGCGCTTCAAGCTGAACCATTATGTCGGCTTCCCGCCAGAGCTGTTCGACCTTTGGGCCGACCCGGGCGAGACCACCAACCGCGCCGACGATCCCGCCCTCGCCGAGGTGCGCGCGCGGCTGGAGGCGCGGCTGCGGGCGCTGATCGACCCCGACGCGGTCGATGCTCTCGCCAAGGCCGACCAGGCGGCGCTGATCGCCCGCTACGGCGGCCCCGAAAAGGCGCGCGACATCGGCGCGCCGGGAGCAACCCCGGCGCCGGGATAGGCGCGACCGACCGTCAGAAAATCCAGGGAGGCAACAAAATCATGCAGGCCGCGAAACTGCCGATCACCCAGAACCGCTGGTGGCGCATCCTCGGCGTCTCCTTCGTGATGTACGTGCTGAGCTTCATCGACCGCACCAACCTCGCCATGGCGGTGCCGTCGATGCGCTCGGACCTGCACATGAGCGCCGCCGCCATCGGTGCGGCGACGTCGATGTTCTTCTGGGGCTACTTCATCCTGCAGATCCCGACCGGGCGGCTGGCCGGGGTGTGGTCGGCCAAGAAGGTGATCTTCATCCAGCTGCTGTTCTGGGCGGCGATCTCGCTCACCACCGCCTTCGTGCGCACGCCGGAAGGGCTGTGGTGGAACCGCTTCGCGCTCGGCATCGCCGAGGGCGGCGTGCTGACCTGCACGATCGTGCTGATCCGCCACTGGTTCACCCGCGCCGAGCGCGCCCGGGCCAACACCATCTTCCTGCTCAGCCTGGCGATCGCGCCGGTGATCGCCAACCCGATCTCGGGCGTGGTGCTGCATTACGGAACCTGGCGGACGATGTTCATGCTGGAGGCGCTGCCCGGGCTGGTGTGGGGGCTGGTGTGGCTGTGGGCGATCGCCGACCGGCCGGGGCAGGCGGCCTGGCTGCCGGCGGCGGAGCGGGAGCGGCTGGAGGCCGAGCTGGCCGCCGAGGCGAAGACGGTGCCGCCGCGCGACGGGCACTGGCTGGCGGTGCTGGTGAGCGCGCCGGTGCTGCTGCTGGTGCTGTACAATTTCGGCGCCCTGGCGGCGGAGTGGGGGATCAATTTCTGGCTGCCCAGCGTGGTCAAGGAGACCGGGGCAGGGATCGTCACCGTCGGCCTGCTCAGCGCGCTGCCCTATGCGGCGGGGGCGGTGATGATGGTGCTGGTGGCGCGCAGCTCGGACCACCGGCAGGAGCGGAAATACCACATGATCCTGGCCACCTGCGGCTCGGGGGTGTTCCTGTTCTGCGCCCAGTTCGCCACCGGGTTCGGGCCGTATGCGGCGATCTTCTTCCTCACCCTTGCGGTGGGAAGCTTCCTCGGCCGCTTCGGGCCGTTCTGGACGCTGCCCTCGGAGGTGCTGCCGCCGGCGGTGGCCGGGGTCGGCATCGGGCTGATCAACGGGGCTGGCAATCTCGGCGGCACGGTGGGGCCGTGGTTCTTCGGCGTCGTCCGCGACCACACCGGCAGCTTCAGCGCGGCGCTGACGGCGGGCGGGCTGTCGCTGATCGTGGCCAGTCTCGTGGCGCTTCCGATCCGCGTGCAGCGGGGAACCACGACGTAAGGCACCCTGCCACCGGCCCGATCGTCCCCACCCTGGTGACCGGCACGCGCCGAAAGCCGATCGGCGCGCGCCCCTCCGATCCGATGACGACGGAGGCGGTCACCGGGTGCCGCGGGCTAGCAAAGGCCGCCGTCCGGGGCGCCACGCCGCGCGTGCCGGCCCGCACTGGCCGACGGCCCACCGCGTCCACCGGTCGAGGGGTGAGCTGCGTGTCCACGACCTCCGCCACAGCCTCGCCTCGGCGCGGGCCAAATTCGGCAA
>JAGXAV010000409.1 GCA_018971455.1 Rhodospirillales bacterium | reverse complement strand
ATCGGCACCGGCCGAATGCGGCCCGACGCGCGGCGCCCCGGCGGCGTCGAGCGCGCAGATCGAGCCGCCGCCGGCGCCGACCTCGGCGAGGTCGATCGCCGGCAGCTTGAGCATGTAGCCGGCCCCTACCAGCAGGCGTGCGCCGGCCATCACCCCGGCGCCGACTTCCATCGCCTCGGCGCGAAGCACCTGCTCGTTCTCGACCAAGCCCGCCTTGGCGGTGGTCCCGCCCATGTCGAAGGTGATCAGCCGGTCCTCGCCGAGGCCGCCGGCCAGCACCGCCGCCCCCACCACGCCGGCGGCCGGGCCGCTCTCGACGATGCGCGCCGGAAACGCCGCCGCCGTGGCGGCCGAGGCCAGCCCGCCATTGGACTGCATCAGATGCAGCGGCGCCGTGATGCCCAGCGCCCGCAGCCGCGCATCCAGCGTCGTCAGGTAGGCGCGCACCACGGGCTGGATGTAGGCATTGACGACGGTGGTGCTGGTGCGCGGATATTCCTTGATCTCCGGCAGGATTTCGTGACTGAGCGACAGCGCGAGCCCGGGCATGGCGGCGCGGATCAGTGCGGCCAGCTCCTTCTCGTGCGCCGGGTTGGCGTAGCTGTGCAGCAGGCAGATGGCGAGGCTGCTCACCTGCTCGCGGCGCAGCATGGCGATGCACGCGGCGACGCTGGCGCCGTCGAGAGCCGCGGCGACGCTGCCATCGGCGCGCACCCGCTCGGCCACCTCCAGCCGCAGGCGGCGCTCCACCAATGCCGGCGGCTTTGTCCAGTGCATGTCGTAGAGCCGCGGCATGCGCAGGTCGCGGATTTCCAGGATGTCGCGGAACCCGGCGGTGGTGATCAGCGCCGTGCGCGCGCCGCGCCCTTCCAGGATGGTGTTCGAACCGACGGTGGTGCCGTGGAGGATTTCGCCCACCGCGTCGCCACCGAGCAGGGATGCGAGCCCGGTGGCGATGCCCGCGCTGTAATCCTGCGGGGTCGATGCCGTCTTGTGGGTGCGCAGCGATCCATCCGCACCGATCGCCACCAGATCGGTGAAGGTACCGCCGATATCGATGCCGATGCGCAGGCTCATGCGCCCGCGCCCGCATGCAGCGGCTGCCACGCAACGGCCGCGGCCGGCGGGCGGGCGGCGCGCAGGCGCGCGCGCAGCGCCGCCGTGGCCGCAGCGTCGATCACCGGCGGATCGCCGGCCGCCACCACACCATAATCCCGCGCCGCGCCGGCGATGCTGACCAGCCCGTCGCGCAAATCCCTGGCCACCAGCTCGGGTGCACGATCGAGCGGGTTGCCCCAGCCGCCGGCCCCCGGCAGTTCGTGGCGGAAGACGTCGCCGCGCCGCAGCGTCATGGTCAGCTTGGCCGGCAGATCGCCCGTCCCCTCCAGGGCATTGCGGCTCGGCGCGCCTGGGCCGCCGCCATGCAGCCCATAGGGGCGATGGGTGCGGCGATCGGAGCGCACCTGCAACACCCCATCGGCCGCCAGCATCCGCCAGGTGCGCGCCAGGCTCATCCCGCCGCGGAACATCCCCGGCCCGGCGGTGTCCGGCACCATGCCGTAATCGAGAATCTCGAGCGGGTTCTCCGCCTCGATCACCTCGATGCTGAAACTCGCCATGTTGGCGAACATGGTGGTGTTGCAGTCCGGCCCATCCGCCCAGGGCCGCGCGCCCCAGGCGGCGGAGAGGAAATCGACGTAG
Organism: Rhodospirillales bacterium; assembly: GCA_018971455.1. Lineage (GTDB taxonomy): Bacteria > Pseudomonadota > Alphaproteobacteria > Acetobacterales > Acetobacteraceae > REEB85. The sequence continues at coordinate 1,217 of JAGXAV010000409.1, read as the reverse complement.
ATATAGGGCTGTCTTTTCTCGTCATAGCCGCCGATGGTGATGCCGGTGTTGCCGCCATCGGACGCGGCGAACACGCGGTCCGGATACAGCATCGCCAGCGCCCCGAAGGCGCAGTCGGCGGCGCGGAATCCGGTCAGGCCGCGCGCCGCGCAGGCGGCCGGCAGCACGCCATTGGTCACCGTGCCGGGCGGCGCGATCACCTCGATGCAGCGCGTCACGCCGTCATTGTTCGCCATGTTGACCGACAGCACGGACTTCGCCGCGGTGAAGGAGGCCGCGGCGGTGTAGCTCCAGGTGTTGTTGAGTGCTCCCTTCACCTGCGGGCTCGACCCGGTCCAGTCGAACAGCATGTGCTCGCCACGCTTGCGCACCGTGCAGACGAGCCGGATCGGCACGCCCGCGTCGATCTGGTCGTCATCGATCCAGTCGGTGAAGCTCGCCTCGCCATCGGGCAGCTCGCGCAGGCAGTGGCGCGTCAGGCGCTCGCTGTGGTCCATCGTCGCGGCCATCAGCGCGCGCACACCGTCCGCGCCATGGCGGACGAGCAGCTCATCGAGCCCCCGCGCGGCGATCTCGCAGGCGGCGATCTGCGCGCGCAGATCGCCCATCACCCGCCCGGGCAGGCGGACGTTGCGCTCGATGATGCGCAGCAGCGTCGCATTCGGCACGCCCCGCTCATGCAGCTTCAGCGGCGGGATGCGCAGCCCCTCGGCATAGATCTCGGTGCTGTCGGAGGCGTTCGAGCCCGGCACTCGCCCGCCGACATCGGTGTGATGGCAGATCGTTGCCGCCCACGCCACCGGCGTGCCCCCGGCGAAGATCGGCCGAAAGACGAAGATGTCCGGCAGATGCATCCCGCCATCATAGGGGTCGTTCATGATCAGCAGGTCGCCGGGCGCGATGTCATCGCCGAAATGGCGCAGGCAGGATTGCAGCGCAATCGGGATGGAGCACAGATGCCCCGGCAGGCTCAGCCCCTGCGCCACCAGCCGCCCCTGCCCATCGCAGATCGCCGTCGAGTAATCCATGATGTTCTTGAGCACGCCGGAATAGGCGGCGCGGTAGATGGTCAGCGCCATCTCGTCGCCGAGGGCGACGATGGCATTGCGGAACAATTCCTCGGTGATGGGATCGAACATCGCGCCAGCTTATGGGGCAGGGGGCGATGTGGGAAGCCGCCTCACCGGCCCATCGCGGCGCGCGCGCGGGCCACCGCG
>JAGXAV010000408.1 GCA_018971455.1 Rhodospirillales bacterium | reverse complement strand
ACGCGGCGTGCTCGCCGACGGCTTCGATGCCGCGGCCTTCGCATGAGCGCCGGCATTTGACCGCCCAGCCGCCCGCGCCGGCGCTCCTCAGCGTGCGCGAGCTGTCGCGCAGCTTCTACGGGGTGCACGCCCTGCGCGGCGTGAGCTTCGCGGTGGCGGCGGGCACGATCACGGCGCTGATCGGGCCGAACGGGGCCGGCAAGACGACGGCCTTCCAATGCATCACCGGCGTCGTGCCGCCCGAGGGCGGGCAGGTGGTGTTCGACGGGCAGGACATCACCGGCTGGCGGCCGGAGCGCATCACCGGGGCCGGGCTGGTGCGCAGCTTCCAGATCGCCCGCGGCATTCCGCGGCTCTCGGTGCTCGACAATTTGCTGCTCTACGCGCCGCGCCAGCCCGGCGAGGGTCTGGTCACGGCGCTGGCCGGTGGCGGGCGGGCGGCTGAGGAGCAGGCCCGCCAGAAGGCGCTGGCGATCGCGCGGCGGCTCAACCTGCTGGCGGTCGCCAACAATCCGGCCGGGGCGCTGTCGGGCGGGCAGAAGAAGCTGCTGGAGATCGGCCGGGCGCTGATGGCCGAGCCGCGCATGGTGCTGCTCGACGAGCCGATCGCCGGCGTCAATCCGAACCTGGCCGAGGAGATCGCCGAGCATCTGCGCGCGCTGCGCGCCGAGGGCGTCACCTTCCTGGTCATCGAGCACCATATGGACCTGATCGCCCGGCTCTGCGATCCGGTGATCGTCATGGCGGAGGGACGGATGCTCACCGAGGGCAGCTTCGCCGCCATCGCCGCCGATGCGCGGGTACAGGAGGCCTATATGGGGCGGCGGCGATGGGCGTAGCGCTGCTCGCCGCGCGCGGGCTGGTGGGCGGCTACGGCGCCGCCGAGGAGATCCTCAAGGGCTGCGAATTGGCGGTGGCGCCGGGCGAGCTGGTGGCCATCATCGGGCCGAACGGCGCGGGCAAATCGACCCTGCTCAAGGCGATCGCCGGGCTGCTGCGCCTCAACGCCGGCACCATCCTGCTGGACGGGACGGAGATCACCGCCCTGCCCGCCCGTGCGCGCGCCCGCGCCGGCATCGCCTTCGTGCCGCAGGAGGCCAATGTCTTCCCGACGATGAATGTGCGCGAAAATCTCGAGATGGGCGGCTTCCTCGAGCCGCGGGCCGCGCGCGGGCGCATCGAGGCCCTTTACGCGCGCTTTCCGGTGCTCGCGGAGAAACGCCGGGCGGCGGCGCGCACCCTCTCCGGCGGGCAGCGCCAGGTGCTGGCCATGGGGATGGCGCTGATGGTGAAGCCGCGGCTGCTGCTGCTCGACGAGCCCTCGGCGGGTCTGTCGCCGAAGGCCGCCGAGGGGCTGTTCGACGCCATTGCCGCCATCCATGCCGAGGGCACGGCCATCGCCATGGTCGAGCAGAACGCCTCCGAAGCGCTGGCCATCGCCGATCGCGGGGTGGTGCTGGTCAACGGCGCGAGCGTGCATAGCGGGCCGGCGCGTGCGCTGGCCGCCGATCCCGAGATGCGCCGGCTGTTCCTGGGCGGATAAGGCCGGCCGGGGCGGAGGGTGGGTTTACACGCGCCGCCCGCTGCGCAATCTGGCAGCGCCATTTGCCGAGGAGCCCCCATGCACGCCCGCATCCGCGACACCGAGATCTATTTCGACGTCGAGGGCGCCGGGTTGGTGCCGGACGGCGAGACCATGCGCGAGCAGCCGGTGGCGTTCCTCATCCATGGCGGGCCGGGCGGCGACCATACAGGCTTCAAGCCGGCGATGAGCCCGCTCGCCGCCCGCATGCAGCTCGTCTATTTCGACCATCGCGGCCAGGGGCGCTCGGCCAAGGGCGACCCGGCGCGCTACACGCTGGACGAGAATGTCGAGGACATGGAGGCGCTGCGCCGGCATCTGGGGCTGGGGCCGATCGTCAGCATCGGCACCAGCTATGGCGGCATGGTCGCCATGGCCCACGCCGCGCGCTATCCGCAATCCGTCTCCCACCTGGTGCTGGTGGTGACCGCCTCGCATGCCGGATTCAACGCGCGCGCGCAGCAGATCCTGGCCGAGCGAGGCACGCCGGAGCAGCAGGCGGTGGGGGCCGATCTGTGGGCCGGCCGGCTCGACACGGAGGAGCGGCTGCGGCGCTATTACGAGGTGATGGGGCCATTGTATTCCGTCAGGCACGACGCGGCGGCGGGCGGGGCGCGGCGGCGCGGCACGTTGACGCCGGTGGCGATCAACCGGGCCTTCGCGCCGGGCGGCTTCCTGCAGGATTTCGACCTGCGCCCGGAACTGGCCGCCATCACCGCGCCGACGCTGGTGCTCGCCGGACGGCATGACTGGATTTGCCCGCCGGAATTCTCCGCCGAGATCGCGGCCCTCGTCCCGGACGCCGATCTGCGCATCTTCGAGCACAGCAGCCACTCCATCCGCGTCGATGAACCGCAGGCGCTGATCGACGCCATCAGCGGGTTCGTGGTGTATCGCAGGCGTCCGGCTGCGGCAGAAAGCCGCTGATTTCTGCGGTTTTTCGGGCGCATTTTTGGCGCTGCGGCACGATTTGCGTTGTCAATGGCCGTTGCCTGCGTTAGTACGTTGCTCTTCCATGCCGGTCGCAGGCCGGCCGCGCGGGCGCCTTGCGCTCAGCCGTGGTCGGCGCGTGACACGATGTTTGGGTGAAGGGTGGAGAGATGGCGTCGAGCTATACGGCCGGGCGGTTCACGGTATCGGGCTTCATCGGCAGCGATACGCATGACGGGGCCTTCAACGCGAATTATGGCGGAAACATGTTCTCCGCCCCGTCGGGCAATGGCACGGACGGCTTCGACTGGGACTACACCTCGAGCCCCGCGCAGGTGGTGACCGTCACCGCGACCGGCGTGGATGGCTGGTCGCTGACGATGAGCCTGAACGCCCTTTCCGGCACGACCGCCCTGCTCG
>JAGXAV010000407.1 GCA_018971455.1 Rhodospirillales bacterium | reverse complement strand
GTCGGCGGCCGAGCGGCTCGGCCTCGGCCCGGCGCGGCTGACGGCGCAGTTTCCCCGCCTCATCCATGCCGCGGCCACCGGCTTCCGCCAAGCCAGCACCCGGCGCGACGAGCCGGCCTATGACGACATCATCCAGGGCATGAGCGGGCTCGCCCACCTCACCGGCGTCACCAGCGGCGCGGACGGACCGCGCTACGTGCCGACCGTGCTGGCCGACAAGATCACCGGCCACGTGCTGGCATCCTCCGTCGCCATGGCGCTCTATCAGCGCGAGCGAAGCGGGCGCGGCCAGGCGCTGCACGTGCCGATGCTCGACACCGTGCTCGCCTTCCTGCTGCCCGAGCATCTGTGGGGCGAGACCATCGGCGATGCCGAAGGGCTCGGCTACACGCGCATGCTGACGCCGCATCGACGGCCCTATGCCACCTCCGACGGCCATCTGTGCCTGATCGCGGTGACCGACGCGCAGTGGACCCGCCTGCTGCGGGTGATCGACCGCGCCGACCTGATCGCCGATCCGCGCTTCGCCACCATGCTCGCCCGGGCGGAGAATATCGACGTCGTCTATGCCGCGCTGACGACGGCGCTGGCCGGGCGCAGCACTGCGGAATGGCTGGCCCGGCTGGCCGACGCCGACATTCCGCACGGCACGGCGAGCACGCTCGATGCCCTGCTGGAGGATGCCTATCTGCGCGAGGCCGGGTTCTTCCAGACGATCGCTGACCGGGACGGCGCCACGCTCACCACGCTGGCGATTCCGGTGGAATATTCGCAGACCCCCGCGCGCATCCGCCGGCCGGCGCCGCGCCTGGGCGAACATACGCGCGAGGTTCTGGCCGAGGCCGGGCTCGCCGAGGCCGAGCTCGCCGCCATTCTCGCCGGTGCGCCGCCCGGCACGCGCCCCGACGCTCCTCCCAGCCGACCGGACCGACATCCATGACCTCCCTGCCCCGCCGCTCCCTCCTGCTCGGCGCCGCCGCGATGACCGCCGCGGCCGCCCGCCCGCGCCTGCCGCTCGCCGCCGTGCCGATTGCGCGGCTCTACGAGACATGGTGGCGCGAGCGTCATCAGGCCAAGCTTGCCGAATTGCGGCGCGTGCCGGTGGAACTGGTGTTTCTCGGCGACTCCATCACGCAGGATTACGAGCGCAACGGACCGGCGCCATGGGGCGATTACCGCCCGCTCTGGCAGCGTTTCTACGGCGACCGGCATGCCCTCAACCTCGGCTTCAACGGCGACGCCACCTCGCACCTGCTGTGGCGCATCGAGAATGGCGAGGTCGCCGGCATCACGCCGAGGGCCGCCGTGATCCTCATCGGCGCCAACAATCTCGGCCGGCTGCACTGGCCCGCGGACGCCAATGTGCTGGGCATCGACACGGTGGTGGCCGCCACGCGCCGCCACCTGCCGCGCACGAAGATCCTGCTGCTCGGCATTCTGCCGAGCCAGCGCAGCGCCTGGGCGAGCCAGACCACGGCGGCGGTGAACCAGGCGCTGGCCGCGCGCTATGCCCGCCGGGCCGTGCCGGGCGTGACCTTCATGGATATCGGTCACATCTTCATGACGGGCGGGCGGCTCGACACCTCGCTGTTCGCCGATCCGCGCCTGTCGCCGCCGGAGCCGCCGCTGCATCCCACGGTAAAGGGCCAGGCCTTGATGGCCGCGGCGATCGAGCCGACACTGGCCGGGCTGATGGGAGACCGCAACCATCTTGGATGACGTGACGGGGAGGAAATGACAATGAGCGAGCTCAAAATGCGCTCGGCGAAGGACCAGGTCAGCGCCGCCGAATGGCAGGCCCGCATCGACCTCGCCGCCTGCTACCGGCTGATGGCGCTCTACGGCATGACCGACATGATCGCCAACCACATCTCCGCCCGCGTGCCCGGCGAGCCCGAGCATTTCCTCATCAACGCCTATGGCATGCTCTACGAGGAGATCACGGCGTCCTCGCTCTACAAGATCGATCTCGATGGCGGCACCGTCCTCAAGCCCGATGTCGAGTACGGCATCAACCGCGCCGGCTTCGTCATCCACAGCGCCATCCACCGGGCGCGCCACGATGTCGATTGCGTCATCCATACTCACACCGCCGCTGGCATGGCGGTCTCCTCGCTCGCCTCGGGCCTTCTGCCGATGACGCAGACGGCGATGCGCTTCGCCCATGTGCCGTTCCACGACTATGAGAGCGTGGCCATCGACCTCGACGAGCAGCAGCGCCTCGTCGCCGATCTCGGACATCATGACGCGATGCTGCTGCGCAACCACGGGCTGCTGGTGGTGGGCGCGTCGATCCCCGAGGCGTTCAGCAACATCTACCGCCTCGAACTGGCCTGCAAGGCGCAGCTTCTCGCCCAGGCCGCCGCCAGCGACATCATCCTGCCGGGTGCGGACATCGTCGCGCGCACCAACCACCTCTACCAGCCGAACGTGCGGCGGCCCTTCGGCATTCTCGAATGGCCGGCCCTGCTGCGCCAGCTCGACCGGCGCGACACGTCGTACAAGACCTGAACCTCGTGAGCGAAATGGCCGGGGGCCATGTCGTCGAAATCCTGGCGGCCTACGCGGCGCGCCAGGCGGGATGCGCGCTCGACGAGGCGGTGCGCCACCACGCCCGGCGGGCGTTGATCGACTGGTTCGCCTGTCTGCTGCCGGGCGCGCTGCTGCCGCCGGCCACGCTGCTGATGGAAGGGCTCGCCGAGGAGCTCGGCCATGGCGGCGCGCATGTCTATGGCAGCAACCGCGCCGCCCCGCCTCGCACCGCCGCCCTGATCAACGCGACCGCCAGCCACACCATCGAGTTCGACGATATCTTCCGCGACGCCGTCTATCATCCCGGCTGCCCGACCATCGCCGCGGCCCTCGCCGCCGCCCAGGCGCGCGGGGCGGATGGCGAGACGCTGCTGCGCGCCGTCGTCGCCGGCTACGAGGTCT
>JAGXAV010000012.1 GCA_018971455.1 Rhodospirillales bacterium | reverse complement strand
AGAAGCTGCTGGGCCTGCTCGCGCACATGGTTGCCCGCAGTGGTGGAGTTCTGGAAGCTGAGGCGCACCCCACCCTTTGCCCGAATCCCGTCCGAACCCGGTTTCCAGCCCGCCGCATCAAGCGTCGCCTTGGCTTTGGCCGGATCATAGGCATGTGGCGCGACATGCGGATTGAATGCCCAGGACTGGGTGGGCAGATAGGTCGATGTCGGCTTCGGCAAACCGTAGTAGATTTGCTCGATGATGGATTTGTTATCCATGCCGTAATAGAGCGCCTGCCGTACCGCACGGTCCTGGAATTGCGGTTTCGAGAGGTTGAGCATGATGCTCTCGATGAAAGGCGCCGGCCCGACAACAACATTGCGGTCCGTCAGCTTCTTCGCCTGCCCGTAATGGTCCGCGGTGATGCCCTGAAGACCGATGTAATCAATCGCGCCGGTCTGGAACTGCGTGAACATGACCGTCAGATCTGGAATGTATTTGAAGATGACTTCTTCCAGATAGGGGCCGGTGCCGAGGAAATGCGGATTCGCCGCAAGGGTGATATGGTCTCCGGGCACACGCTCCTTCCACATGAAGGGGCCAGTGCCGACGGGCGCGTTGTTGAATGGCGAGGTGTTCGGGTCGGCCGCCTTGCCGAGGATGTGGGCGGGGACGATGAAGGTCCAGCTCAGGATGGAGACGAAGGGCGCAAACGGCTTCGATATCTTCCAGGAGACCTCGGTGGGACTCTCCACCTTGATATCTTCCATCAGCTCGTATCCGCCACGAGACCACGCGCGGAATTTCGGATTCTTCAAAAGCTCGAAGGTGAACTTCACATCATCGGCGGTGAACGGCGCGCCATCGTGCCATTTCACCCCGGGGCGCAGCTTCACCTTCCACGACAACCCATCCTTCGACAGGCCGCCATTTGCAACCGTCGGCATCTCGGCGGCGAGCTGCGGCACAATCTCGCCGTTCTGATTGGCGATCCAGAGCGGGCTGAACAGGTTCCAGTAGATGCCCTGATCCACCTCGATATGAGGCATCAGCGGATTGAAAACCGTCGGCTCCTGCGAGAAGCCGATGATCACATGCCCCGTCGGATGGGCCGGCGGCTTGGTCTGTGCCTGCGCGGAGACCGGCCGGACCAGGCCTGCCATGCCGGCGGCGACACCGGTGCCAAGCAACTGCCGCCGGGAAAGCCCGTGCGCGGCATTCATAAGAAACTGCCCAGATTTGCGGAAACTGTCATTGGTCATTCGGACCTCCTTGCGTCGCATGGACCAGCACGTTGCTGTCATGATTCGATCCAAGCCTCAAAGACGCGAAGGTCAGATCGCGCAACCGACGGCATATGCAAAAAACTATGGTGCCGATCTTGACGCGTTGTCAATCGGCCTCAGCGGCGTTCAAGGCCTTGGCAAACTTCGCAGGATCATCAAGCAGAGCACGGCACCGCGACGTCGGGCGGCCGCGCTGTTGCGTTCCCGTTGGTGCCTCCGCGCCGCGTCGATTTGCAGCCCGTGACGGCGTGCGGCCCGATTGACTTCATGGAGACGCGGGCTGAAGCTGGCCGTGTCACGATATGCAAGGCGGTTTCCATGGGACCTGTCGTTGATCAGGTGCGGTCCGACGCGCAGGCACCTGCGCATACCGGCGTCGTGGTCATCGGTGGCGGGATCATCGGAGTCAGCACGGCCTTCTTCCTGGCGCAGAAGGGTGTGCCTGTGGTGCTGTGCGAGAAGGGCCATATCGCCGGCGAGCAATCCAGCCGCAACTGGGGCTGGTGCCGCAAGATGGGGCGGGATCCGCGCGAGATCCCCCTCGTGATCGAGAGCCTGCGGCTCTGGGCCGACATGAACAAGGTGACCGGTGCGGAGACCGGGTTTCGCCAGACGGGCCTGCTGTTCCTTTGCGAGACGGACAAGGACGTCGCGGCGAACGAAGCCTGGCTCGAACATGCGCGCGCGCATCAGCTGGACACCCGCATGATCACGGCGGCCGAAGTCGAAAGCCTTGCCCCGGGTGGCGCAATGCCTGTGAAAAGCGCGCTGTACACGCCGAGCGACGGGCGCGCCGAACCGCAGAAGGCGGCCCCCGCGATTGCCGAGGCCGCACGCCGGATGGGCGCCGTGATCCTTACCGGCTGTGCCGTTCGCGGCGTCGAAACTGCCGGCGGAAAAGTGGTGGGGGTGGTAACCGAGAAAGGGCGCATCGCCTGCGATGCGGTGGTGCTGGCGGGTGGCGCATGGTCGCGGCTGTTCTGCGGCAATCTCGGCGTGCGGCTTCCACAATTGAAGGTCCGCTCTTCGGTGATGCGGACCGAGCCGCTGGACGGCGCGCCGGAGGTTGCCATGATGGGCCACGCCTTCGGCGTGCGCAAGCGCCTCGATGGCGGCTACACCATCGCCAATCGCGAGGCGAACATCGCCGAGCTCGTGCCGGACAGTTTCCGCCTGTTCTTCGACTTTCTGCCAGCCCTGCTGGCGGAATGGCGGACGCTGCGGCTGCGCCTGGGTTCGCGATTTCTCGCGGAATGGAACACGCCTGGAAAGTGGCCGCTCGATCGGCCATCTCCGTTCGAGGCCATGCGTGTGCTGGATCCGGAGCCGGCCAAATCGATCAACACGGCGGCGCTGGCTGCGCTGGCGCGGGCGTTTCCGGTGTTCAGCCAGGCCCGCATCGCACAGCAATGGGCCGGGATGATCGACGTGACCCCCGATGTCGTGCCGGTGATCGGTCCGGTCGAGACCGTGCCCGGGTTCTTCATCGCCACCGGCTTTTCCGGCCACGGCTTCGGCATCGGCCCGGGCGCAGGGCGGCTGATGGCCGACCTTGTGACAGGTGATGCGCCGGTGGTCGATCCGGCGGCGTTCCGCCTCTCGCGTTTCACGGATGGATCCAGGCCCCGCCCGACCTCAGCCGTGTAGCGGATCCTGCGGCCCGAACCGGTCGATGCGGAAGGGTTCGAGCGGAACATCGGTCCTGCCATCCAGAAGGATCTCACTCAGGATCGCGCCGATTGCTGGCGCAAGCTGAAAGCCGTGACCTGAAAAGCCGAATGCGTGCAGCAGGCCGGGCGTTGTGCGGCTGGGGCCGATCACGGGGATATGGTCCGGCATCTCGCCGTCGATGCCGGTCCAGCTTCGGATGACCTGTGCGCCGGCAAGGTGCGGAACGAGTTCCAAGGCCAGGTTCATGCCGGTGAGACTGACATGCGGCAATGGGCGGGCGGCCGGGCGGCCGGGGTCGCTCTCGCCGCGGCCGCCGCCAAAGATGACGTTGCCGCGACGGATCTGCCGAAGATAGACATTGCCGCCGACGACGCCGAGATTCGGCTCGATCACATAGGGCAGCGGCTCGGTCACCAGCATGTTCGGACTGAGCGGGCTGACCGGGACGGGTTCGCCGAATGCCGCCGCGACCTCGCCACCCCAGTAGCCTGCGACATTCAGCAGCGCGGGGGCACGGAAGGTTTCGCCCGCCGCCTGCACGGTGAATTGAGCGCCGTCATGCGCAAGCCCGGCCACGGCCGAATTTTCACGAATCACCGCTCCGGCCGCGCGCGCCGCCCGCGCCAGCGCCGGCGCAAGCAGGCGCGGATTGGCGACGCCGTCATCCGGCGCCAGTGATCCGGCGACGATTGTGGGACCGAGCCAGGAATAGGCTTCGTGGATGGCATTGCGGCCGATCATGCGTAGCGGCAGGTCATGCGCCTTCGCCACCTCCATGTAGGCAACAAGATCGGCCTCCTCGGTCGCGTTGCGGGCCAGCTTGAGATGTCCGGTCGCCTCGAACTCGCAATTCGTCCCGATCAGCGCCGGCAACCGCCCCCAGATCTCACGGGCACGCCGGGCGATCGGCAGCTCCGCCGGGTGGCGGCCCTGCTGGCGCACCCCGCCATAATTAACGCCGGAGGCCTGTCCGCCGACCAGCCCCCGCTCCAGCAGAACGCAGCGCACCTTGCGCAGCGCCAGATGCAGCGCGGCCGAGCAGCCGGCGCCACCACCACCGACGATCAGGACATCCGCTTGCGTCGTCATGGCGCCGAGCCCGGACTGCGAGGCATGATCGGGATGGGCTTGACCGGCGGCTGACCACGCAGGCGACCAACCGATTCAAGCGGACACGCGAGCGCCGCCGCGAGAACTTCCGCCGCCGGAGGGCTGCACAGGCGCCCCTGGCAACGCCCCATGCCGATCCGGCTGAGGGCCTTCGCACGATTCACCTCCGCGGCGGGCAGGGTGGTGCCGGCGCGGGCGGTGGCCCGCAACTCTCCTGCCGTCACGGATTCACAACGGCAAAGGATGGTCTCGTCCGGCATGGTGGCGGCGAGCCGGGCGGGAAAAGGAAACGCCGCATCCAGGGCCGAGCGGAACGCCCCATGGCGAGCCAGCGCCGCATCCAGCCGAGTGACTTCGCCGTGATCCACCGCCAGGCCGCGTGCCGCAACGATGGCCCAGGCGCCCCGCGCTCCGGCAAGTTCGGCGACGTCCGCACCCGCGATCCGTGCACCATCCCCGGCCAGGAAGATGCTCGGGTTCGCGGTGGCGCCGCTCGCATCCTGCTGGGGGAGGAAGGCGCGCTGCGCGGCATTGAACGCAAAGGGCACGCCGGCGAGATCGGCCAGCTGCGTCTCCGGCTTGAGCCCCCAACCGAGTGCCACCGCGTCGCAGGCGATCTGCTGCTCGCTGCCGCTGGTGCGGATGCGCAAGCCATCCACGGCCTCAGAGCCCAGGATCGCGAGCGGCGTCGCACCTTCGATGATTGGAACACCGTGGGCGCGCAGCCAGCCAACGTAGTAAAAGCCCTTCGCGAATGTCGCTCCGCCGCGCAGCAGACCGGGCATGGCACGAAGCTTCGTCGTGAACGCTGTGGTATCGACCACCGCGGCAACCGTGGCCCCGGCCCGCGCGTATTGGTAGGCAACAAGCCAGAGCAGCGGGCCGGTGCCGACGAAGGCAACGCGGTGGCCGATGGCGCAGCCTTGCGCCTTCAGCGCGATCTGCGATCCGCCGAGGGAGGTGACACCGGGAAGCGTCCATCCGGGAAGCGGGACAATGCGATCCGTCGCGCCGGTGCACAGCAGCGCGTGGCCGAACGGGACCTCTCCCATGTCCCCTGCGTGGCTGGTGAACAGGATATTCTGGCGGATGTTCCAGACCAATGTCTCGGGGCGGAATTCGATGTGCGGACGCAGCGCGTCGAATGCGGCGTGCAATGCGCGGGCCTTGGCCGCCTCGAATCCGTACAGCGTCTTGTCGGTGCGGGTGAAGCCCCTCGGTGGGCGCTGATAGATTCTGCCGCCGGAATCGGGGGCCTCGTCGATCACCACCGGGCGCAGTCCCGCGCGCACCAGCACCTCGGCCGCGCGCGTGCCGGCGGGGCCGGCGCCAACAATTGCGACATCCGTCATGACCGAACGATCCGCATGTCGGCCGCGATGTAGGTCGTGCAGGCGCGTTGGCGGCCTGCCCCCTCCACCGTGACCCAGCAATCCTGGCACGCACCCATCCAACAGAATCCGGCGCGGTTTCCACCATCGAACTCGCTGCGGCGAACATGGTCCGAATTGGCGAGGATGGCGGTGAGCAGCGTATCCCCGGCCAGGGCCGAGGCCGGCTGCCCGTCCAGCACGAAGGCGATGACGGGCCGGGCTGTTTCGGCAAGGCGTTTGAGCTTCACAGCATGTCTTCCCGCCGGCAATTGACCAGCAACTCCGCAATGGTGGCGTTGTTGGGCAGGCGAAGCACGGTCTCGACGAGCTGGGCAATGTCACCTGGCTGCGTCATCTTCTCGCGCGCCCAGGTGGTGACGTCGGCGGTCATATCGGTGGCAACGAAGCCCGGGCATAGTGCCGTCGCGCGGATCCCCTGCTCCCATCCGGTGCGCCGGATCGCATGGGTGAGCGCCACGAGGGCGAACTTGGACATCGCATAGCCGATATTCTCGTTCGCCACGCGCTTGCCGGACAGTGAGGCGATGTTGACCACGCGGCCCTCGCCACTGCGCGAGAGATAGGGCAGGGCGAGGCGGACAAGCCGCATCGGGCCCTTCACGTTGACGGACCACATGCGGTCGAGCGCCGTCTCATCCTCGTCCACAAGGGATGCCATCGGGTTGATGCCCGCCGCATTCACCAGGCCATCGATCCTGCCGAATCGCTCATGCGTGGCGGCGATCCAGTTCCGGGCGCTGGACAGGCTTTCCGCGTCATACCGATGGGCGAGGAGGCGGTCGGTGCCGTCGAGGCCGCGCGGGTCGCGCAGACCGGCGGAGACGAGAAAGCCCGCCTCGACCAGGCGGGTGACGACGGCGCGGCCAATCCCGCGCGATGCCCCCGACACCATGATGACGCGCCCGGATGGATCTAGCACGATGCCGTCTCCTGTTGCATGGCCGTCCGAGATTGAGCTCGGCATCGGATCGCCATAACCTGAGCAGATGATTGACCGGTTTGCACAGGCAGGCAATGCCCGACTCGCATGATCTGGCGGTGATCGGCGGCGGTCTGGTTGGCAGCGCCATCGCTTGGGGTGCCGCGCGCCTGGGCGCCGATGTGGCGTTGCTCGATGAGGGTGACGTCGCGTTTCGCGCGGCCCGCGGCAATTTCGGACTGGTGTGGGTGCAGAGCAAGGGCGATGGCCTGCCGCCCTATGCGAACTGGACCCGCCGGTCCGCTGCGCTGTGGCCGGATCTGGCCGCCGAGCTATCCTCCATGACCGGCACCGACGTCGCCCTCCGGCAACCGGGCGGATTGCATTTCTGCCTGAGCGAACAGGAAGTCGAACAGCGGGCGGCAATGATCTCGCGCATGCACAATGCAACGGGCGATATCGGGACGCGGCTGCTGGACCGGGGTGACGTCCGCGCGATGGTGCCGGGCCTGGGCCCGCAGGTGCAGGGTGCCGCGTACTGCCCGAAGGACGGGCATGCCAACCCGCTGCTGCTTCTGCGCGCATTGCAGGCAGGGTTCCGGCGTCATCGCGGGCGCTATCTGCCAGGCGCGCGCATTGAACGAATCACGCCGCGCGGCGCGGATTTCGCCATCGAGTTGGGCACCACGCACATCGTCGTTCGGCGCATCGTCATCGCGGCCGGCCTGGGCAGCGCGACATTGGCGCCGCTCGTCGGATTGTCGATGCCGGTGCGGCCGGTGCGGGGGCAGATCATGGTGACGGAGCGGCTGCGGCCACTGCTCGACTGGCCGACCGCGCAGATCCGGCAGACCGTCGAAGGATCCATCATGATCGGCGACAGCCACGAGGATGTCGGCTTCGATGAGGGCACGTCGGCCACCGAAATGCAGCGTATCGCCGCCCGCGCGCTGGCGACATTCCCGGCACTCGGCCAGGCCCAGATCGTGAGGCACTGGGGCGCGCTGCGGGTCATGACGCAGGACGGGGCGCCGATCTACGAGCAGTCAGGCCAATACCCCGGCGCCTTTGCGGCGACCTGCCATAGCGGGGTGACGCTGGCGGGAAGCCATGCGCTGGCCCTCGCACCCGCCATCCTGGACGGGATGCTGCCTGATGAGCTCCGGGCTTTCACAAGCGAGCGGTTCCATGTTCCGACGGTTTGACAAGGACGACACCCCGCTGGAGTTCTTCTTCGAAGGACGGAGGGTGACCGCTCGCCTCGGCGATACGGTGGCCGCGGCGCTGCTGGCCGGCGGGGCCGGGCCGTTTCGCCTCACGCCGGCTTCCAGGGCGCCGCGGGCTCCCTATTGCCTGATGGGTCTCTGCTTCGACTGTCTCGTGGAAATCGACGGTGTGGCCAACAGGCAGGCCTGCATGGTTCCGGTGGCGAGCGGAATGCGCGTGCGGCGCCAGCCCGGGCCGCCGAGCGTGGCGTGACGGCGCGCTGGGATGCAATCGTGATCGGCGCAGGCCCGGCCGGCATGTCCGGGGCATGCCTGCTCGCGGAACATGGTGCGCAAATCCTGGTGCTGGACGAGCAGCCTGCCCCTGGAGGGCAGATCTATCGCGCGGTGGAGCGGGTCGCGACCCAAGGCCGGACAGCCCTGGATCGGCTTGGTGGCGAGTACGCCGCTGGCGTGGCGCTGGCGGCGCGCTTTCGGGCGAGCGGGTGTGCGTATTGGCCAGGCAGCACGGTGTGGCAGGTGACGCCGGAGCGGTCGGTCTGGGTCAGCCGCAACGGCCGGTCCGTGCACCTTCGGGCCGATGTGATCCTGCTCGCCACGGGCGCGATGGAGCGGCCGGTGCCGGTGCCGGGCTGGACCTTGCCGGGCGTGATGACCGTGGGGGCGGTGCAGATTCTGCTGAAATCCGCCGCACTTTTGCCTTCGGTGCCGTTCGTCCTCGCAGGCAGCGGGCCATTGCCGCTGCTCGTCGCGCAGCAATGCCTGGCCGCCGGAGCGCGGCCGGCGGCATTCCTCGACACCGGGTCGCCGTCGAACATGTTCGCCGCGATGCGCCATCTGCCCGGAGCGCTCGGCCTGCCCGCGCGGCGAATGCTTGCGAAGGGGCTGGCGCTGCGCGCGGCCTTGCGGCGCAGCGGGGTCAGGGTGTTTCGCAACGTGCGGGACATGCGCATCGAAGGAGACCATGCGGCGGAAGCGATTCGCTTCCGCTCCGGGCGTGCGGAGCATCGCGTCGAGGCGCAACTCGTCGCCCTGCATGACGGCGTCATCCCTTCGCAGCAGATCACCCGTCTGGTCGGGTGCGCCCATGTGTGGGATGCCCGCCAGCGATGCTTCCGGCCCCAGCTCGACGATTGGGGCAACAGCTCCGTCGAGGGCGTGATGGTGGCCGGCGATGCCGCCGGAATCGGCGGTGCTGCTTCGGCGGCATTGGCCGGGCGTTTGGCGGCTTTCGAAGCCTTGCGCCTGCTCGGACGAATCGACGCGGCGCAACGCGACAAATGGGCCGCGGCGGATCGCCGGGCGATGCGGGCCGAACGGGCGGTGCGGCCATTGCTGGAGCGGATGTTTCCGCCTCGGCCGGAAATTCTTTGCCCTGCCGATGATGTGGTGGTGTGCCGCTGCGAGGAGGTCACCGCCGGCGCGCTGCGACAGGCGGTTGCTCAGGGATGCCAGGGCCCGAACCAGGCGAAAAGCTTCCTCCGCTGCGGCATGGGCCCTTGTCAGGGACGGCTATGCGGGCCCGTGGTGACGGAGGTGATCGCGGCGGCGCGCGGACAGACGATCGAGGAAACAGGGTATTTCCGCATCCGCCCACCATTGAAGCCCGTGACGTTGGGAGAGATCGCCCTGCTCGAAACGTGATTGGCCGCCCGCACTCACGGCGCGCGCGGCGTCATCCTCGCAATTCCTCCTGATGCGCCTTCACCATCTCGCCCAGGCTGCTGAACCGGAAATCGTATGCCGCTCCTTCCGGCGGGGCCATCGTGGCGCCCCAGCCGGCACGGTCGTGCCGGCGGTCAATCCAGGCGCGGGCGAGGCCGAATTGTTGCGCCGGGGCGTGGTCGTGGAACAGGCTCTGGGCGGTGTGCAGGATATCGCGGCTCGTGTAGCCCAGGGCGCCCAGATGATCGAGCATGTAGCGGAAATTGGCCGGGTTCGGCTTGTAGCTGCCAATGTCCTGCGCGGTGTAGATGGCATCGAACGCGACGCCGAGGCGCTTATTGCTACCCTTGAAGCTTTCGCGATCAACGTTGGAAAGAATGACGAGCTTGTAGTGCCTCTTGAGGTACTGCAACGCCGATGCAGTGTCCGCGAAGGCCGGCCAATCCGGTACCGACGCGCCAAAAGTGGCATCCTCCGCCGACGTGGTCGCAACCTGCCATTGCGCGGCCAGGCGGCGATGCACTTCGGCGAGCAGCGCCGAATAGATCATGCCCGGTGTCTCTGCCTCCTGCGCCGATTCATGCTGGGCAAAATGTTCCAGTACGGTGTCGCGCGGCAGGGTACTGCCACTGCGCGCGAGAAGCGGCTGCAGGGCGGCATGAATGCCGCTTTCCCAGTCGATCAGGGTGCCGTAGCAATCGAAGGTCAGAACGCGGAAGTCAGTGAGCTTCATGGCGGATCTCCGAGTGTTGCAGCGCGGCGTCGAGGGTTTTCCCGAGACGTTCGATCAGAATGTCGATCTCGGCCTCGGTGCAGCATAGGGGGGGAGCGAGTCCGATCACGTCATCGGCGAAGGCGCGGAAGATGAGGCCCTGGCGATAACCCTCGGCTGCGAGAAATTCGTGCAGGCGCAGCGCGGCCGGGGGTTTGCGTTTCGTGGCCTTGTCCACCACCAGTTCCAGCCCGGCCAGCATGCCGCGGCCGCGCACCTCGCCAACCAGCGGATGGTCCAGAAGGCTCTGCAACCGGCGCTGGAAATACGCACCCACCTCCTGTCCGTTGGCGAGGATACCCCCCTCCTCGTAGAGGCGGATCACCTCGAGCGCCACCGCGGCGCTGACCGGGTGGGCGGAGTAGGTATAGCCGTGGCCGAGCGGCGTCCCCGCGGGCGTGCCATCGGCAATGACCTGGTAGATCGGGTCGGACACCATCACCGCCCCCATTGGGGCATAGCCTGATGTGAGGCCCTTCGCCAGCGTCATGAAATCGGGCACCACCGCCTCGTCCTCGCAGGCGAACATCGGGCCGGTGCGGCCGAAGCCCGTGATCACCTCATCGGCCACGAACAGGATGCCAAGGCGGCGGCATTCCGCGCGCATCGCCGCAAGCCAGCCCGCCGGCGGCACGATGATGCCGCCTGAGCCCTGGATCGGCTCGCAGAAGAACGCGGCCACGTTGTCCGCACCCAGCGCCTCCACCTCGGCGCGAAGTGCGGCGACGGAGGCGGCGATCTGCGCCTCCGGGTCACGCAGTTCATTGCGGTAGGGATAGACGCTGGGAATATGGTGCTGCAACCCGGTCGGCAGATCGAAACCGCGATGGAAGGCGGCCAGGGCGGTGACGCCGGCACCGGTGGAGGAGGAGCCGTGATAGCCCCGTTCCAGGGCGATGATGTGCCGCTTCGTCGGCTCGCCGCGCATGTTGAAATAGAAGCGGATGAGACGCAGCGTGGTGTCCACCGCATCCGATCCGCCGAGCGTGAAGAACACGTGGTCGAGATCACCGGGTGCGAGTGCGGCGAGCTTGGCGGCGAGCAGGATTGCCGGCTCGGAGCCATAGTGGAAATAGCCGGTGGCGTAGGGCAGCCGGCGCATCTGCTCGGTCGCGGCGCGCACGACGCTCTCCTGCCCGTAACCGATATTGACGCACCACAGGCCGGAGAAGCCATCGAGCAGCGTCTTCCCCTCGATGTCGGTCAGCATGGCCCCCTGCGCGGAGCTGAGGATGGTGACGCCGCGCGCCTCGTGGCCGCGCAGCGAAACGACGGGATGGATCAGATGGTCGTGGTCAAGCAACTGCAATGAATTCGCGGGCACGGCTTATCCCTCCTGCACGGACCGCCAGCATGACGCGGCGCGCGCGCCATGGGATGGCAAATTTGGTTGCACGGCACATTCTCGCGCGGCACTCGCCGCGTCCGGCGCTGCATCCTGCCGAATTCGCAGGCGCGCACTCATCCATGGCGTTTTGCAATCGACAGCGAGGACCTCGCGGGTAAGATCGGATCGCGCTCGTCCAGAGGGATTTCCATGAACCGATCGACCGCCGCCGGGCCGGACATCCTGCTGGTGAAATCCGGCGGCCCGGCCTCGCTGCCGGAGTGGCAGGATGCGTTTGGTGCGCTGCTGCCCGGCCTGCGTGTTTTGTGGTGGGACGATGCCGCCGTCGTGCCCGAGGCCGTCGCCTATGCTCTCGTGTGGGAGCCGACGCCGGGGCGCCTCGCGCAATTCCCCAATCTGCGGATCATCTTCAGCTCGGCTGCCGGTGTGGACCACATCGTCAGCGACCCCACCCTGCCGGCCCGCGTGCCGATCGTGCGGATGGCCAGCGAGGAGACGGCGCAGACCGTCGCCGAGTTCGTCTGTCTCGGCGCCCTGGCACTGCTGCGCGACCTGCCGCGGATGATTGCGGCGCAGGCGGCGCGGCGCTGGGATTCGTTCGACGCCGCCCGCACCGCGCCGCAGACGCGGGTGAGCATTCTCGGCATGGGCAATCTCGGCACGCGCGCCGCCCGGATGTTGCGCGGCCTCGGCTTTCAAGTGAGCGGGTGGGGACGCACGGCCCGCATCGTCGATGGCATGGCGGTCACGGCCGGTGACGACGAACTGGCGCGATTGATGGCACGAACGGACATACTGGTTGGCCTGCTGCCCGACACGCCGATGACGCGCGGGCTCATCTGCGCGCACCGCATCGCCTGGCTGCCGGCCGGCGCCGGACTGGTCAATGCAGGCCGTGGCTCGCTGGTGGTGATGGATGATCTGCTGGCCGCCCTCGACAGCGGCCAGCTTGGCGGCGCGGTGCTGGATGTGTTCGAGGCTGAGCCGCTGCCGCCGAGCGCGCCGGCATGGCGGCATCCGCGCATCCTCGCAACCTCGCATGTCGCCGGCTTCGCGTCGCGGCGCGCGCGGGCGGCCTATGTCGCGGGCGTCATTGCCGGCTTTGCGCGGGGCGAGCGCCCGGCGCATCTGTATCAGCCGGCGCGCGGCTACTGACCGCCGCGACACGTGCCGCTCAGAAGGCACCAGGGGGCTCGATCGGAGAGCCATCCACCAGGCGGGCGTAGCGGAATGGGCGCGGGTCAACTGCCGGGCGGTCGCCGGCGATCAGGTCTGCCGCGAGCTGGCCGGCGGCCGGGCCGATACCAAATCCGTGCCCGCTGAAACCCGCGGCCAGGTGCAGCCCCGGCAGCCCGTCCACGGCGGAGATCACCGGCACCATGTCCGGCGTGCTGTCGATCCACCCTGCCCAGATCTGGGCAATTTCGATATCGCCGAGGCCGGGGTAGCAGGCGCGCATCTCCGCCAGCGTCGCGGCGATCGCCGAGAGATTGGGCGCGGGATCGAGCACGCGCATTCGTTCAAATGGTGAAACGGCGTCGAGCTGCCAGTTGGCCAGCGCTTCCGGGCCTTCCAGGAACGAGCGGCCGAGGCGGATATGCAGCGCCTTGCGGCGCGCCCGGAAGCTCGGCCAGAACTGCCGCGCGTACCGCAGACCCTGGGGGGTGATATCAAGCTGGGCCGCGGCCGGCATGGAGACGGTGTAGCCGCCATCCAGCCGGCGGGTCAGCGAGAAGCGCGGGCTGTAGAAGCCCCCCGCGACCACATCGCGCGCCGGCCGCGTGCGAAACACCGTGGAGCGTACGCCGGCCTGCGGAAAGGCGATGCCGTGCCGGCGGCAGAACATCGATGCCCACGCCCCCCCGGCGCACAACACCGTGGCCGTGCGGATCGTGCCCCTCTCGGTGACTACGCCGCTGACGGCGCCGGCCATGCGCTCAACCCCGCGCGCGGCGCAGCGCTGGTGAAGCGTGACGCCCAGGCGGCGGGCCGCGCGCGCCAGGGCAGGGGCCGCGCGCGATGGGTCGGCGACGCCGTCGGTTGGCGAGTGCACGCCGCCGATCCACGCCCCGGTGCTGCCGGCCGCCAGCGCGCGCGCCTCGGCCGCGCCGAGCATCCGTGTGTCCACCTGCTGCTGGCGCGCAAAGGCGCCCCAGCGCTCCCACTGCGCCATATCCGCCGGATCGGTGGTGACATAGATCAGCCCGCACCGGCGAAAGCCGAGATCGTCACCGATTTCGCTTTGCAGGCCGCCCCACAGACCGAGGCTCTGGCGGGCAAGGGGCAGTTCGCGCGCATCGCGGTTCTGCTGCCGGCACCAACCCCAGTTGCGGCTCGACTGCTCGGCGCCGATCTGGCCCTTCTCGACCAGGGCGACGCCGTAGCCCTTCTTCGCCAGGTAATAGGCCGCCGAGACGCCGATGATTCCGCCGCCGATGACGACGATGTCGGCCTGCGCGGGCAAATGCTCGTCATCGGGCACCGCTTCGAGCGGCGGCCGGGTGCCGGAATGCCGCAGGAGGGAGGCCGGATCGAGAGGGATCGCGTTCATGCTGACCTAGCCTATCCCCTGGTTGACGAGGGCGAACCGGTGCGCAGCACCGCCACGCGCCGGCCAGTCGCCACGGA
This sequence comes from Rhodospirillales bacterium, assembly GCA_018971455.1. GTDB lineage: Bacteria > Pseudomonadota > Alphaproteobacteria > Acetobacterales > Acetobacteraceae > REEB85. The sequence continues at coordinate 891 of JAGXAV010000012.1, read as the reverse complement.
TCATCGTGGTCACGGTGCCGACGCGGGACAGGCCGGCGCCGTTCAGCCATCCGGCCAGTTCGGCCCACTCATCGGCGATGTCGATGCGCAGGAACCCGGTGGCGAGGCACGCCCCGATCAGGCTGATGGCGTCGCGCTCATTGGCCGCGACGACCGGGCCGACGGCCTGGCCGAGCCCGAACCGCCGGCGTATGGCAAAACCTGTTATCTGCCCTGCCTTCTCGACGAGATGGCATACCCCGTCGCGGAACAGCTGGGCGAGCGCGCTGGCACGCGGCGCACCGAATGCCTGGGCGTCGAGGGCGATGAGGGCGGCATGGTCAGCCGGTTGCGCCCGGCGCGTCTCGGCCCGAGACGGCGGCGGCGCGCGCAACACGCCCTGGTGCTGGGCCACGACGCCGACGGGACGAAACCCGAGCTTGCGATAAAGTGCCAGCCCCGCATCGGTGGCGTTGAGCATCAGCCCGCGGGGCCCGATATGCCGCAGGCCCGCCTGCATCAGCGCGCGCCCGACCCCCCTGCCCTGCCAATCCGCCCGCACCAGCACCATGCCGAGCGAGCTTGCCGTGCTGCCGAACTCCCACCACAGGGCGGTGCCGATCAGCACGCCCGCTTCCGTGGTTGCGGCAACCCCATCCCCGAGCTGGCGCATGACCCGCCAATCCTCAAGCCGGTGCGGCCAATCGACGGCGGCCGACAGCCGCCGCGCCGCGGCCAGATCGCTCTGGCGCAGAGGGCGCAGCAGCGGAAGTTCTGGCCGCAGCGTGGTCAGTCCTGCGCTCATCGTACGTGATATCAGAGGGCGCTGCACAGGCGCAGCGCGTCGTAGATGGCGCCGTGGACATTGCGGCTCGACACCGAATCGCCGATGCGATGGAGTTCGAACCCCTT
>JAGXAV010000406.1 GCA_018971455.1 Rhodospirillales bacterium | reverse complement strand
TGCCTCGCTGCACGCGCCATGCATGGAAACCAGCCTGGGGTCCGGCGTGCCGACCAGGAAGGTGCGCATCAGGGCTGCGTGGTAGTGGCGGTAGGCGCCGGCGAATTCCAGCGTCAGCTGGTCCTCGGCGGCGAGATGCCGCCGGCCGGTGAAATAGCGGCACATCAGCGCGCCGGGGCCGGAGCCGATGATGTATTCGTTGGCCGGGTCGTCGCCGCCGCCGCTGAACACCGCGGCCTGCATGTCGGCGAGGATATCGCCCTCGAAGGCGCCGGGCATGGTGGCGCGCTCGGCGGCGTCGAGCGCGTCGTCGGCCAGGGCGGCGGCGCGGCGGACATAGTCCAGCTCGGCGGGGGATTTGACGACGCGCAGCCGGGAGACCAGCTCGGAGGCATCGGCGAGGGTCGCGAACCCGTCCAGTGCGGCGGTGAGCCGCTGCCCGTTGCGCGCGGTCAGCCCGTAGGAGTCCCACTCCACGCCGAGGGTTCTGCCGGCGCAGCCGAGGCGGGCGAGGATGGCGCGCAGCTGCGTGGCGGGGGCGGCGTCCGGCCCGTCCACCCAGATCTCGATATCCTCGATGACCGAGGTGAAGCGCGCCTGCAGCCGGTCCGGCGCGCGGGTCAGCAGCGCCATCCGCCCGTCATCGGTGAGCACCAGGCATTGGAAGAAGACGTAGCCGAACGTGTCGTAGCCGCTGAGCCAGTACATGCTCTCCTGGCGGAAGACGAGCAGGGCGGACAGGCCGGCGCCGCGCATGGCGGCCAGCGTGTCGCGCTGGCGGGCGGCGAACTCGGCGCGGGAGAAATGGATGTGCTCGCCCGGCGTGATGGCGGTCATGGCTGGCGTCCTCGGTGGAAGGCGCAGCATGCCCGCGGCGGCGGCGGCCAACAACCGCGCTATCGGTTGGTTAAGCATTCGCGGTCCAGACTGGCGCACCCCCGGCCGGAGGATCGCCCGCGTGGATGCCCTTTCGCCCACCGCCGCGCCGGATCCGGTTCCGGCTGACCCGATTCCGGCTGACCCGATTCCGGCCGACCGGATCCCGGATGTCTCCGATCGCGTGGTGCCGCCGCTGGTGCGCGGGGCGGCTGCGATCGCCCATCGCGCATTTGCCGGCGCGCCCCTGGCCGCGTTGCAGGCATTCATCGACCGGCCGGCCGCGACGCTTGCGGAGACGGCGGCGCTGGCGCTGGACATGGCGCTGGCCCAGGAACTGACCTTCCACCCCGAGGCGGCGCGCGCGCTGCAATTCCAGGCGCTCGCCCAGTGCCAGCTCTACCGCGTGGAGAATCCCGGCCAGTCCGCCGCCCCGCTGCGCGTGCTGGCGCTGGTGGCGCCGGGCGATCTGATGGTCAACACGCCGCTCGACTTCATCACCGCCCATCTCGATATCCGGCTCGACCTGCTTTACCTGCGCCCGGGCCACCCGCTGCCGCAGGAGGTGCCCGAGCACGACGTCGCCTTCTTCGCGGTCAGCGAATCCGATCCCGTCTGCCTGCTGCGGCTGATGGCGCTGCACGCGCACTGGCCGCGCCCGGCGATCAACGATCCCGCCCGCGTCATCGGCCTGTCGCGCGACGGCGTGGCGCGGCTGATCGGCGGCGTGCCGGCGGTGCTGGCACCACCCATCCGCCGCCTCGCGCGCGCCAGCCTGCACGCGCCGCAGCCCGCGCTCGACGGGCTGGACGCCGCGGCGCCGCTTCTCATCCGCCCGCTTGGCGCCCATGCCGGGCACGGCCTCGCCCGGCTCGACGACGCCACCGGCCTCGCGGCCTATCTGCGCGACAGCCAGGCCTCGCAGTTCTACGTCTCGCAATTCGCCGAATATCGTGGTACGGACGGGCTCTATCGCAAATACCGCATCGCCTTCTTCGACGGCGCGCCCTTCCTCTGCCACATGGCGGTGTCGGAACACTGGATGATCCACTACCTCAATGCCGGCATGGCGCACTCCGCCGAAAAGCGCGCGCAGGAGGCGCACGCCATGGCGACGTTCGAGGAGGGCTTCGCCCGCCGCCATGCGGCCGCCTTCGCCGCCATTCACGCGCGCCTCGGCCTGGATTGCTGGTCGATGGATTGCGGCGAGATGCCGGACGGGCGGCTCATCGTCTTCGAGGTCGATGTCGCCGCGATCATCCACATGATGGACCCGCCGGCGCTCTACCCCTACAAACCCGCCGCCATGCGCCGCGCCTTCGCCGGTTTCGAGGCGATGCTGCGCCGGAGAATCACCGCGTAGCGGCTCACACCGGTCCGACGAGCCGTACGAAGCAGTCGCGCACCGCCGCGGCGGTCGCCGCCATGCGCGCCTGCAAGGCGGCATGGTCGGGCACGCCGATTGCGGCCAGCAGCGCCGCCATCGCCGCCGGCGACAGCTCGGCGGTCGGCCAGCGGCCATAGGTGATGCGCAGCATGCCCTGGATGGTACGCCACAGCCTATCGGCCGCGATCAGGGTGCGGGCGTCATCGCCGTCGAGGAGCCCGGCCTCGCCGAGCCGCGCCAGTGCCACGCGGATGGTCGGGCTGGGCAGTGCCGGGTGGGCTCGCGCATGGACCAGTTGCAGCGTCTGGGCGACGAACTCCACCTCGACCTGCCCGCCCGGCGGCAGCTTGACATCCCACGGCCCGTGCGCCGGCAGGTCGCGCAGCATGCGCGCGCGCATCGCCGCCGCATCGGCGCGGATGCGGGCGGGCGCGCCGGCGCTGGCGATGCCGGCGCGGATCGCCGCCTCGACGCGCCGGCGCAGCGCCGGCGGGCCGGCGACGACGCGCGCACGGGTCAGCGCCATGCGCTCCCAGGTCCAGGCATCGTCTGCGTGATAGCGCTGGAAACTGGCGAGCGACACGGCAACCGGGCCTTTATTGCCTGACGGGCGCAGGCGCATATCCACCTCATAAAGCCGCCCCTCGATCCCTGGCGCGGTGACGGCCGCGACA
>JAGXAV010000405.1 GCA_018971455.1 Rhodospirillales bacterium | reverse complement strand
CGGCCGGGTTGCGGCGCTTGCGGGGTCTGTGTGGCGCGCCGCTCGGGGCTCCGGGCTGCCGTCGAGGGGGAAGATGCGCCGAGGCGCGTCGCGGCGGAACGCGCAACGTGTCCATAAGACCTATGCGTTCAGGTATGAAATACCGCCGTGTTACAGGCTATTCATCTCTCGTGGGGCGGGAAAGCAGGCCGTTGATCGCCTCGGCGAGCGAAATCTCCCCGCCGACCAGCCGGCTGACCATGGTGCAGATGGGCAGCACGACCCCAGCCGAGGCCGCCCGCGCCACCAGCGCCGCAGCACTCGCCACCCCTTCGGTGACGCCCCCGCGCCCGGCGAGAATGTCGGCCAGCCGCTCGCCGCGGCCGAGGGCGACACCCAGGCTGAAATTGCGGCTGCCCGCGCCGGTGCAGGTCAGCAGCAGGTCGCCCAGGCCGGACAGGCCGGAGACCGTCGCGGCGCGGCCGCCGAGGGCGGTGGCGAGCCGCGCGATTTCGGCCAGGCCCCGCGTCACCAGCGCCGCCCGCGCATTCTCGCCCAGCCCCGCGCCGATCACCGCGCCGGCGGCGATCGCCACCACGTTCTTCGCCGCCCCGCCGACCTGCGCGCCGACCGGGTCGTCATTGCCGTAGAGGCGGAAGGCCGGGCTTCCGAGGGCGGCGATGGCGGCGGCGCGCAGCGGCGCATCGGTGCCGGCGATCACGGCGGCGGCCGGCAGGCCGCGGGCGATCTCGCCGGCGAAATTGGGCCCGGTCAGCACGCCCGCCGGGCGGGCAGGCCAGACCGCGGCCAGGGTTTCGAGCGGCAGGCGCAGGCTGCCGATCTCGACGCCCTTGGCGCAGACCAGCACCGCGCCGTCCCGCGGCAGCCCGGCCGCGACGCCGCGCAGATGTTGCGCCGGCACCGCCAGCAGAAGCAGCCCGGCCGCCGGCATCGTGGCGGTGACGTCGATCGCCGCCGGCACCGCGATGCCGGGCAGATGCGGATTGGCGCGGCTGGCGGCGATAGCGGCGGCGCGGGCCGGATCGCGCGCCCACAGCGTCACCGACCGGCCGGCGCGATGGGCCTGAATGGCGAGCGCCGTGCCCCAGGCGCCGGCGCCGATGACGGCGATCTCATTCATCGACCAGGCGCTCCGCGGCGAACCCCGCGCCCACCCCGCTTCCGCCTTGGTCGCTCTCGCCGAGGCGGGCGAGCAGGGCGGCGAGAATGCCGCGGGCTTCCGCCTCGAAGCGGTAGGGCGGGTTGACCACCACCAGCCCGCAGCCATTGAGCCGGGCCGGGTCGAGCGGCGCGCGCAGCCACAATTCGGCGGCCACCACGTCGCGCAGCCCGCCGGTCTCGCGCAGATCCGCATGAAACCCGCGCACCGGGGCGCGATGCTTGATCGGATACCAGGCGGCGAGCACCCCGGTGCGCCAGCGCGCGGCGGCGGTGCGCAGCCCCTCGGCCACCCGCTCGAACTCGCCGGGCGCCTCGTAGGGCGGGTCGATCAGCACCAGCCCGCGCGCCATGGCCGGCGGCAGCAGCGCGCCCAGCGCCTCCCACCCGTCGCGCCGGTGCACCGCGACTTGGCGGTCATGGCGGAAACCGTGCTGCAGGGCGGCGTGATCCTCGGGGTGCAGTTCGCAGCAGGCCAGCCGGTCCTGTGGCCGCAGCAGGGCGCGGATCAGCGCCGGCGATCCCGGATAGAGGCCGCGCGCCTTCACCAGGGCCACGTAGTCGGCCAGTTCGGGGGGCGGGTCGTCGAGCAGGCGGGCAATGCCGGCGCGCCATTCCCCGGTGCGCTCGGCCGGGCCGGCGGTGAGGTCGTATCGCCCGACGCCGGCATGGGTGTCGAGCACGAAGCAGGCGCCCGGCTTGCGGGCCAGCGCGCGCAGCAGCCAGACCAGCAGGGCATGCTTCATGCAATCCGCGAAATTGCCGGCATGGAAGGCGTGGCGGTAGTTCACTTGGCGCCTTTGCGAAACGCGAAAATGGCGGCGGGGCGGCGGGTCATGCGGGCAGCATGTCGGGCGTGTCGAGGGGCCAGCGCGGCCGCGGGGCGTGGTCGAGGGGGCTCGCCAGGCCGAGGCGCAGCCGCTCGATGCCGGCCCAGGCGACCATCACCGCATTGTCGCCGCACAGCCGCAGCGGCGGTGCGGCGAAGCGGTGGTTTTCGCGATCTGCGACTGCCTGCAGGGCGGCGCGAATGGAGGTGTTCGCCGCCACCCCGCCGGCCACCACCAGCAGATCGCCGCCGCGATAGCCCGCCAGGGCATGCGCCGCGCGGTCGGCCAGCACCTCGGTCACCGCGGCCTGGAAGCCGGCGGCGATGTCAGCCGCGTCGGCGGCCGGCAGGGGGCCGGGCGGATAGGAGGCGACCAGCTGGGCCACCGCGGTCTTGAGGCCGGAAAAACTGAAATCGCAGCCCGGCCGGCCGAGCAGCGGGCGCGGCAGGGCGAAGCGCGCGGCATCGCCCGAGGCCGCCAGGCGCTCGACCGCCGGCCCGCCGGGCCAGCCCAGCCCGAGCAGCTTGCCGACCTTGTCGAAGGCTTCGCCGACGGCGTCGTCGATGGTCGTGCCGAGCCGGCGGTAGCGGCCGATGCCCTCGACGGCGACGCACTGGCAATGCCCGCCCGAGAGCAGCAGCAGCAGGTAGGGAAAGGCGGCGGAGGCGCCGAGCACGGCGGGCAGGCGCGGCGTCAGCGCGTGCGCTTCGAGGTGGTTGACCGCGACATAGGGCAGGCGATGGGCCAGGGCGACGCCCTTGGCGAAGCCGGAGCCGACGATCAGCCCGCCGATCAGCCCGGGCCCGGCGCTGGCCGCGACGGCGGTCTCGTCGCACGAGCTCTCGATTCCCAGAACAGGCCCGGCCCGCGGTGGCATCCCTACTTCCATTCGTTTCGCGCTGGTTCTAGGACACCGGGATGGCCCTCGCCCATCCCCCCCCCTCGTCGCCGGTTCCGCC
>JAGXAV010000404.1 GCA_018971455.1 Rhodospirillales bacterium | reverse complement strand
CCCCGCCCGATCGCCTGGGTGGTGACGCAGGACGGCGCCGGCGTGCTCAACGCGGCCCCCTATTCCTTCTTCAACGCCGTGGCCAATGATCCGCCGCTGCTGGTCATCGGCATCGGCGGCCGCAAGCCGGGCGACGCCAAGGACACCGGCAACAACATCCGCGAGACCGGCGAGTTCGTCGTCAACCTGGTCAACGAAGACACCGCCCAGGCGATGAACGTCACGGCCATCGATTTCCCCTCGGAGGTCAACGAGCTCGCGGAGGCCGGGCTGACCACCATTCCCAGCACGAAGGTCAAGCCGCCGCGCATCGCCGAAAGCCCGGTCGCCTTCGAATGCGAGCGTTTCATGAGCATCGACATCGGCGCCGACCGCACGCTGGTGCTCGGCCGCGTGCTGGCGATCCACGTGCACGACGATTGCGTGCTCAACGCCGAGCGCTGCTACATCGACACGCCGAAGCTCGGCCTCATCGGCCGCCTGCACGGCGCCGGCTGGTACACCCGCACCACCGACCGCTTCGAGATGCCCCGCATCAAGGTCGCCGATTGGCAGCCCAAAAGCTGAAACGCCGGCTCGCCCTCCCGCTGCTCCGCCCGCTGGCGATCCCGGCGGTGGCCCTACTGTGGGGCGGGCTCGCCACCTCGGCGATCGGCGACCAGCTTTTCGCCGTGGTGCTGAGCTGGGTCGCCGTCGGCCTGCTCGGCACCGCGGCGGGCTACCTCTCCGCCCTGGCCGCCGCCACCACGCTGGCAACCGCGCTGCTCGCGGGCCATTGGGCCGACCGCGTCGAGCACCGGCGCATGATGATCGGCGCCGATCTCGCGCGGGCGGCGATCCTGCTGCTGCTGGCCGGCGCATGGCTGCTGCGGGGCAGTCCGGCCCTGTGGAGCCTGATCATGTGCGTGCTCGTGCTCGCCGCCGGCCTGGCCCTGTTCCGCCCGGCCATGCAGGCGGTGCTGCCGGGCCTGGTTGACGACATGGCGCTGCTGCCGGCCGCCAATGCCCTGCTCGACACGACCGAGCGCATCGCCCGTCTGCTCGGCCCCGGGCTGGTCGGCCTGGCCGGTGCGGTGCTGCCGCTCGTCCATTTCGTGACGCTCGATGCCGCGACCTTCATCGTCTCGGCCGCCGCCGTCTTCGCCATCCTGCGCCTGCGGCCGCGCGAGGCGCCACGCCCCGCGCGCGCCGGCCACCCGCTCACCGCCGTTCTGCACGGCTTCCGCGCGGTGCGCCGCCACGCCCTGCTCGGCTTCGTGCTCAGCATCAGCGGCGTCCTCAACGGCGCCTGGTATGCCGCCTATTTTCTCGGCCTGCCGCTGATGATCGCGCATGCCGGCATCACCGGCCCGGGCGGCACCGGGCTGGCCGCCTACGGGCTCGTCATCTCCGGCTATGGCTCGACCAATCTGCTCACCACGCTGATCGTCGGCAACCGTGCCATGTCCCGCCGCCCGGGGCGGGTGATCTTCACCGGCAACCTGTTCCTCGGCAGCGGCATCGTCATGCTCGGGCTGGCCGGGCTGGCCGCGCCAGCGCCGCTGCTGCTGGCCGCCTTCATGGGGGCCGCGGCCCTGTCGGCGATCGGCGGCCCGCTGCAGGACATCACCGTTGCCGCGCTGCGCCAGACCGCGCTGCCGCGCGCCGATCTGCCGGCCGCCGTGCGCGCCTTCATGGCGCTGAACCAGGCCGGCACCCTGGTCGCCCTGGCCGCTTCCCCGCTCGTCTTCGACCGCCTGGGCGTCGCCCGGGGCGTGACCCTGTGCGGCGCGATCATCCTCGTCGTCGGCGCCTGCGGGCTCTGGCGCCACGCCGGCACGGAAGCGGCTGTCGGCCAGGCACCCCGTTGAGAAGACGCGCGCGCGGCGGAAAGCGGACCGCCGCGGCCGTTTCACCAGGCCCGCGCCAGAGCAACGGCCGATCTGACTGAGCCGCTTCGCGGTCTGTCAGATCGGACTAGGTTGCTCTGGCATTTATGTTTTCCAGAGCACGATCCGACCTGATGAGTCCATCAGGTCGGATCGTGCGCTAGCCTCCCGCGATCATCCGCGTCAGCGTCTCCAGCCGGTCGGCCTCGGCCGCCGGCTTGTCGCGGCGGATGCGTGCGATGCGCGGAAAGCGAAGGGCCACGCCGGATTTGTGCCGGCCGGAGAATTGCGCCGCGTCGAAGGCGACCTCCAGCACCAGCCCGCGCTCCACCTCCCGCACCGGGCCGAAGCGCTGCGTGGTGTGCTCGCGCACCCATTTGTCGAGAAACGCCAGCTCGGCGTCGGTGAAGCCGGAATAGGCCTTGCCCACCGGCACCAGCTCGCCATCCTCACGCCAGAGCCCGAAGGTGTAATCGGAATAGAAGCTGCTGCGCCGGCCATGGCCGCGCTGGGCATACATCAGCACCGTGTCGATGCGCAGGGGCTCGCGCTTCCATTTCCACCACAGGCCGCGCGGCCGTCCGGGCAGATAGGGCGCATCGGCGCGCTTGAGCATCAGCCCCTCGATCGCCGCCGCCCGCGCCCCGGCGCGCCGCGCGGCCAGCTCATCGATGCTGGCAAACGGGATCATCTCCGAAAGGCTCATCCGCGCCGGCGGCGTGGCGGCGAACCAGGCCTCCAGCCGGGCCCGGCGTGCGTCGAAGCCGAGCGGGCGGAGATCCTCCGCGCCATGGAACAGCATGTCGTAGAGCCGCACATGCGCGGGGTGCCCGGCCAGCAGCTTCGCGCCCACGCTGCGGCGGTTCAGCCGCTGCTGGAGGTCGGCGAAGGGGGCGATCGCGCCCTCCCGCATCACCAGCAGCTCGCCGTCCAGCACGCCGTGGAAATCGATCGCCGCCAGGATGTCAGGAAAGGCCGCGGAAATATCCTCCGCCCCGCGCGAATAGACCCGCCGGCCGCCCGGGCCGCCGACGAGCTGGACGCGGATGCCGTCCCATTTCCATTCCGCGCGGAATTCCGCCGGG
>JAGXAV010000403.1 GCA_018971455.1 Rhodospirillales bacterium | reverse complement strand
AGCCGGCGCGGCCGGTCCCGGTTCAGGCGGCGCGGGGCTGCGGGCGGGGGCGCAGCACGCTGGCGACACCGGCGATCACCGAGAAGCCCGCCCCCAGAGCGAGGGCCGTGACCTGGCCGCCAATGCCGACCAGGCCGAACAGCAGGGCGACCAGCGCCGCCCCCATGGTCTGCCCCATCAGCCGGCTGGTCGCCTGCATGCCGCTGGCGCCGCCGCTGCGCGATGGCGGGGCGGAGGCGATCATGGTGCGGTTGTTGGGCGAGTTGAACAGGCCGAAGCCGATGCCGCACAGGCTCATGCGCCAGACGATGTTCCAGGTGCCCGGGTCGTGCGGCAGGAGGGCGAGCGAGGCGAGCCCGCAGGCCATCAGAGCCTGGCCGATGGCGCCCATCAGCGGGGCGGAGAAGCGGTCCGCCAGCCGGCCGGCGAGCGGGGCGACGAGCGCCACGGTGAGCGGCCAGGGCGTCATCAGCAGGCCGGTGACGGTCTGGCTTCGGCCGAGCGTGGCCTGGAAATAGAAGGGCAGGCTGACATAGGCCATGCCCTGGGCGGCGAAGGAGAAGGTGGAGGCCATCACCGAGAGGGCGAAGATCGGCCGGCGCATGAGATCGACCGGCAGCAGCGGGTTGGGACGGGCCACCTGGCGGCGGGCGAGGAACACGCCGGCGACGATGGCGCCGGCGAGCTGCATGGCGGCGATGCTGGCGCTGCCGCCATGGCCGATCGCGTCGATGCTGCTGATCAGCAGGCCGAAGGCGGCGGCGTTGAGCACCGCGCTGCCGAGGTCGAAACGCGTGTCCGAGCGCGGCGTGGCCGGCAGGGTGCGCGCGCCGAGGGCGAGGGCGATGACGCCGAGCGGCACGTTCACCGCGAACAGCCAGGGCCAGTTGGCGACCGAGAGAATGGCCGCCGCGATGGAGGGGCCGAGGGCGGAGGAGGCCGAGCCCACCATGACGTTGACGCCGAAACCCTGGCCGAGGCGGGCGCGCGGATAGATGAAGCGCACCAGCGCCGAGTTGACGCTCATCATGCCGGCCGCGCCGAGGCCCTGGACGATGCGCGCGATGGTCAAGCCCACAAGGGTGCTCGACATCGCGCAGGCCAGCGAGGCCAGGGTGAAGACTACCATGCCGACCTGATAGACGCGCCGATAGCCGTAGATGTCGCCGAGGGCGGCGAAGGGCAGCAACGTCATGGTCACCGCGAGCTGGTAGGCGTTGACCACCCAGATCGAGGCGGCCGGCGAGACGGCCAGTTCGCGCGCGATGGTGGGCAGGGCGAGATTGGCGATCGAGCCGTCCAGCACCGACATCATCAGCCCGACCGAAAGCGCCACCACCGACCACAGCCGGCGCGGCTGGGGCAGGCCGTCGGGGAAATCGGGCAGGGTCTCGCTCATGCTAGAAGGGGCTCGCTCGGCGCGTGTTGCAGCGCGAGATGACCATGCGGCGCGCGGTTGGGGAAGGGGCAGGCCGCCGATCGCCTTAGCCGAACCTTGATGCGGGCCGACCTAAGGCGGTGCGGATCGCCCAGGCGGGCAAGGCAGCAGCGGAGTGCGGCGATGGCGGTGTGGACGGGCAATGGCGACGGCGTCAGCTGGTCGGACCCCAATAACTGGTCGCCGGTGGGCGTGCCTGCCCCCTATCAGAGCGTCACCATCGCGCAGGTCGGCAGCGATCCGGTCTCGGTGCTGGTCGCCGCCGGGCAGACCGAGGCCGGCAATCCGCTGATCCTCGGCGCGGCCGGCACCAGCGAGGCGGTGACGCTGACCAATGACGGCACGTTCAGCAACTATGCCGGCGTGACGATCTATGCCGGCACCACGCTGGACAATGCCGGCAAGATGACGCTGAACGGCTTCACCGACGACGGCACCATGATCAATTCCGGGCAGCTGACGGTGAACGGCAACGTCGCCGTCAGCGCCTCGGGCCTGTTCGACACGCTGGCCGGCGGGGTCAGCTCGGTCAGCGGCACCATCGCCGTCGCCGGCACGCTGGAGGTCGGCGGGACGCTGAAGGTGGCGACGGCGCTGACCGGCGCGGGCAGCGTGCTGGTCGATGGCGGCACGCTCACCTCCGGCTCGGGCGGGCCGGCCGCGATCGGCAACAGCTCGCTCGCCTTCACCATTTCCAACGGCGGCACGCTCAGCGTCACCCCGCCGCCCGGCACGGTGAGCTTCGCCTTCGGGCCGAGCGCGCCGGGGCAGGTCAACACCCTCATCGTGCCGAGCTACAGCGGCACCATCACCGGGCAGATCACCAATTTCGGCCCGGGCGACATGATCAGCACCGGCGGGCGCAGCAGCACCGGCTCGGCGACCTTCAACGGCACCGACTACACGGTGGTGATCGGCAGCGTCACGCTCGATCACGTCGCCCTGGCGCCCGGCCTGACCGGCAGCAGCCTGACCTTCGGCAGCGGCACGGTGGGCGCGGCAGCGTGCTATCTGAAGGGCACGCGCATCCTCACCGATCTCGGCCCGATCCCGATCGAGCGGCTGCGCGAGGGCGATCTGGTGCTGACCGCGAGCGGCTCCAAACGCCCGATCCGCTGGATCGGCCGGCGCCATTATCCGGCGCAGGTCGCGGCGGCCAATCCCGATATCCGCCCGGTGCTGATCCGCGCCGGTGCGCTGGGCGTGGGCGCGCTGGGCGAGGGCGTGCCACGGCGCGACCTGTTCGTCTCCCCGCGCCACGCCATGTTCCTCGACGGCATGCTGATCGCGGCGATGCATCTGGCCAATGGCGTCTCCGTGCTGCACGGCGACTGGGTGGGCGACGTGACCTACCTGCACCTCGAACTCGACAGCCACGACATCCTGTTCGCCGAAGGAGCCGCCTCGGAGAGCTTCGTCGACGAGGACAGCCGCCACATCTTCGACAACGCCGCGAGCTTCCAGGCGAACCCCATGGCCGCGCCGGCGCGGGCCTGCGCCGCGCGCATCGAGGACG
>JAGXAV010000402.1 GCA_018971455.1 Rhodospirillales bacterium | reverse complement strand
GACCGCCAGGGTCAGGACGTGGATGCCGGCATAGCGGGCGAGGAAACGCGGCAGGGTGGCGCTGGCGAGCGCGGGATCGGCGACGGCGAGCAGTTCGACGTAGCCACGGGCGAGCATGACGCGCCGGCTGGCGAGCCCGCCGCCCTGGCTTGCCGGGCCGGGCGCGAAGCCGGCCGCCCGCCACGCCTCGGTGGCGCGGTCGAGATCGGGCGCGGCGAGGCCGACATGGTCGAGCCTCAAGGCGAGGATCTCAAGGCGAGGATCTCAAGGCGGGGGGGGCCTCAAGGCGGGGCTTCGACGGCGGCGAGGTGCCATTCCGGCGGCTCGGCGGCGGCGTCGCGGTACCATTCCTCGATCAGGGGATGGGCGCGGATGGCGGCGCAATAATCGCGCGCCACGGCGGAAAGCTCGGGCTGGTAGGTGAGGAAGCGGGCGACGATGGGCGCGTACATCGCATCCGCATTGCCGAAATCGCGGCCGAACAGATAGGGCCCGCCGGCGCCGAAGCGGGCGCGCGTCTCGGTCCACAGCGCGTCGATGCGCGCGACGTTGGCCAGCGCCGCCTCGGTGCGGCCGGCGCCGGCAGCACCCGGCCGGAACAGGCTCATCGGCATGGCCTGGCGCAGCGGGGCGAAGCCGCCATGCATTTCTGTGGCGATGACGCGGGCATGGGCGCGGGCGGCCGGGCTGTCCGGCCACAGGAGGGGCGCCTGCTCGGCGCAGTATTCGCAGATCGCCAACGACTCCCACACGCGGTTGCCGCGATGCTCGAGGTAGGGGACGGTGCCGCCGGGGCTGACCGCGCGGACCGCGGGCGTCATGCCGCCGGCGAGCGGGATGGTGACGACCTCCACGTCGAGCCGGGCGAGGCGCACCGGCAGCCAGCCGCGCAGCGACCAGGAGGAGTAGCGGCGGGTGCCGATGTAGAGCGTGCCGTCGGACATGTGTTTCTCTCCGATTTCGATCACAATGCCACGCCGCCATCTTGCCCCCAAGGCCCCGGCGCGGCAGCCTGGGTGACCCGCCAGGAGCCCCCCCCGCGATGAACGAGATCGGCCGTCCCAACAATCTTGACGCGTTCTGGATGCCCTACAGCGCCAACCGCGCCTTCAAGGCCAGCCCGCGCATGCTCGCGCGCGCCGAGGGCATGCTCTACTACACGCCGGACGGGCGCGAGGTGATCGACGGCACCTCCGGCCTGTGGTGCTGCAACGCGGGGCACGGTCGGCGCGAGATCACCGAGGCGATCCAGCGGCAGGCGGCGGTGATGGATTTCGCGCCGACCTTCCAGATGGGCCACCCGATCGCCTTCGAGGCGGCGGCGCGGCTGGCGGAAATCACGCCGGCGGGGCTCGACCGCGTGTTCTTCACCAATTCGGGCAGCGAGAGCGCCGATACCGCGCTGAAGATCGCGCTGGCCTACCAGCGCGCGCGCGGCCAGGCGCAGCGGGTGCGGCTGATCGGGCGCGAGCGCGGCTATCACGGCGTCGGCTTCGGCGGCATGTCGGTGGGCGGCATCGGGGGCAACCGCAAGCAGTTCGGCACGCTGCTGCCGCATGTGGACCATCTGCCGCACACCCACGCGCCGGAGCACAACGCCTTCAGCCGCGGGCAACCCGCGTGGGGGGCGCATCTGGCCGACGCGCTGGAGGGGCTGGTGGCCCTGCACGGCGACACCATCGCCGCCGTGATGGTGGAGCCGGTGGCGGGTTCGACCGGCGTGCTGGTGCCGCCGGTGGGCTACCTCAAGCGGTTGCGCGAGCTGTGCGACAAGCACGGCATCCTGCTGATCTATGACGAGGTGATCACCGGGTTCGGGCGCCTTGGCACCAATTTCGGCGCCGAACGGCTGGGGGTGGTGCCGGACATCATGACCATGGCCAAGGGGCTGACCAACGCCGCCGTGCCGATGGGGGCGGTGGCTGTGCATGAGAGCATCTATCACGCCGTCGTCGATGGCGCGCCGGCGGGGATCGAGCTGTTCCACGGCTACACCTATTCCGGCCACCCGCTGGCGGCGGCGGCGGCGATTGCGTCGATCGAACTGCACCGCAGCGAGGATCTGCCGGGCCGGGCGGCGGCGATGGAAGCCTATTTCACCGACGCCGCGCACAGCATGAAGGGGCTCGCGAACGTCATCGACGTGCGCAATATCGGCCTGGTGGCGGGCATCGAATTGCAGCCCCGCGCGGGCAAGCCGACCGAGCGGGCCGTGGGCGTGTTCCAGCGCTGCTTCGATGCCGGCGTGCTGATCCGCACCACCGGCGACATCATCGCCCTCTCCCCGCCGCTGATCGCCGAACGGCGGCATGTGGACCGGATATTCGAGACGCTGGGTGCCGCGATCCGGGCGGAGGCGGCGTAGGGGTTACGCCGGTCCGCGCACCGCAAGCCGGAACGCGCGTGGGCGGCGGGCCCACGCGCCGGATCCTCACCGGCGCAGCACCATCGCCCGCGCGATCCCGCCGAGATCGGTGCGCAGCGTCGGGGGGGCGAAGCCGGCGGTGATGGCCAGGGTCGCGACATCTTGGGCCTGGCCCGCGCCGAGTTCGAGGATGGCGGCGCCGCCCGGGGCCAGCAGGGCCGGCAGGCCGGGCAGGATGCGGCGGTAGGCATCGAGCCCGTCGGCGCCGCCGTCGAGGGCGGAGGCGGGTTCGTGGGCGCCGACTTCGGGCATGAGGCGGGACAGATCGGCGCGGGCGATGTAGGGCGGGTTGGCGAGGATGAGGTCGAACCGCCCGGCGAGCGGGGCGGCCCAGTCGGCGACGAGGAAGGCCGCGCGGCCGGCGAGATTGTTGCGCACCGCGTTGCGCGCGGCGAGCGCCGCGGCTTCGGGAACGGCGTCGATGCCGAGGCCCCAGGCTGCGGGAAACTCGCTCAGGGCTGCGAGCAGCAGGCAGCCCGTGCCGGTGCCGAGGTCGAGGACGCGGCGGAGGCGGGCGCGATCGGGGAAGGCG
>JAGXAV010000401.1 GCA_018971455.1 Rhodospirillales bacterium | reverse complement strand
GCCCTGGGCGCGCCGCCCTATTCCGCGGGAAGTGCGTTGTACGACTCCACCAGCGTCTGGCTGGGCCCGGCCGCGAACGCCTCCTCCCACGTCCCGGTGGTCGACGCCTTGCTGTACTCCGTCGCCCGGTTCTCGAAGAAGTTGGTGTGTTCCACCGCGTTCAGCATCTCGTCGAGCCACGGCAGCGGGTTGCTCTGCACGTGGAACAGCTCGTTGAGCCCGAGCTGCGTCAGCCGCCGGTCGGCGATGTAGCGGATATACTGCTTCACATCGGCGGCGGTCAGCCCCTCGATCGGGCCGAGCTCGAAGGCGAGGTCGATGAACGCGTCCTCATGATCGACGATGGTGGCGCAGACGATGTAGATCTCGCGCCGCAGCTCCTCCGTCCAGATCTCGGGATTCTCCTGCACGAAGGTGCGGAACAGGCGGATGATGGACAGGCAGTGCAGCGTCTCGTCGCGCACCGACCAGGAGATGATCTGCCCCATGCCCTTCATCTTCCCGAAGCGCGGGAAGTTCAGCAGGATGGCGAAGGAGGCGAAGAGTTGCAGCCCCTCGGTGAAGGCGCCGAAGGCGGCCAGCGTCTTGGCGATCTCGTGCTTGCTGTCCATCCGGAAGGACTGCATGTAGTCGTACTTGTCCTTCATCTCCTTGTAGCGGAGGAAGGCGGTGTATTCGACCTCGGGCATCCCCACCGTGTCGAGCAGGTGGCTGTAGGCGGCGATGTGCACCGTCTCGATGTTGGAAAACGCCGAGAGCATCATCAGCACCTCGGTCGGTTTGAACACCTGGGCATAGTGCTTCATGTAGCAGTTGTTCACCTCGACATCGGCCTGGGTGAAGAAGCGGAAGATCTGCGTCAGCAGATTGTGCTCGCTGGGCGTGAGGTTGCGGTGCCAGTCCTTCACGTCATCGGCGAGCGGCACCTCCTCGGGCAGCCAGTGCACGCGCTGCTGGGTCAGCCACGCCTCATACGCCCAAGGGTAGCGGAACGGCTTGTAGACCGGATTCTCGGTCAGCAGATCGAAGCGCACATGGGTCTCGTCAGGCGAGGGAATGGTGGCGCTCACTGGCTTCGGTCCTTGGCGGAATCGGCGGGGATGGGATCGCCAGGAAATCTAGCATCGCGGGCCGTCAGCACAAGCCGCAACACAAGATATGCGATCCGGCGACGATGCCTGCACAAGGGATAGAAAGCGAGCCACAAGCCGATCAGCGCGGCCGGCCGGTCATGCCCTCATGCCCGGCCGCCGCCGCGGAGACAACGCCGCTCACTGGCAGGCCAGGCATTCCTCGTAATCCGTGCTCGCTGTCTTCGCCGCCAGCGGCGGGGCCGGGATGTCGGCGGCCACCGGAATACCGGTGAACTCGTCCGGGCGCACCGCCTTCTCGCTGACATTGTCGGCCCGCTGGATCGACAGGCTGCGGCAGTAATAGAGCGACTTCACGCCCTTCTTCCAGGCCAGGAAATGGATCTGGTGCAGGTCGCGCTTGTTCACGTTCGCCGGCACGAACACGTTCACCGACTGGCTCTGGCAGATATACGGCGTGCGGTCGGCCGCATGCTCGATGATCCAGCGCTGGTCGAGCTCAAAGGCGGTCTTGTACACCGCCTTCTCCTGGTCGGTCAGGAAGGCGAGGTTCTGCACGCTGCCCTTGTTCAGCGTGATGGCGGACCACACCTCATCGGTGTCCTGCCCCTTTTCGGCGAGCAGCTTCTGCAAATGCCGGTTGCGCACGATGAAGCTGCCGGACAGCGTCTTCTGCAGGAACACGTTGGCCGCGATCGGCTCGATGCCGGGCGAGGAATTGCCGGCGATGATCGAGATCGAGGCGGTCGGCGCGATCGCCATCTTGTGCGAGAACCGCTCCATGATGCCGTATTCGGCGGCATCCGGGCACGGCCCGCGCTCCTCGGCCAGCATCCGGCTCGCCGCATCGGCCTGGGCGCGGATGTGCTTGAACATGCGCACATTCCACACCTTCGCGATCACGCTCTCGAAGGGCACGTTCTGCGATTGCAGGAAGGAATGGAACCCCATCACCCCGAGCCCCACCGAGCGCTCGCGCATCGCCGAATACTTCGCCCGCTCCATGCCCTCCGGCGCGCGGTCGATGAAATCCTGCAACACGTTGTCGAGGAAGCGCATCACATCCTCGATGAACAGCGGATGGTCCTTCCACTCGAACCAGCTCTCCATGTTCAGCGACGACAGGCAGCACACCGCGGTGCGCTGGCGGCCGTGCTGGTCGAGTCCGGTGGGCAGCATGATCTCGCTGCACAGGTTGGAGGTCTTCACCTCCAGCCCCGCCAGCTTGTGATGCTCCGGGCGCGCGCTGTTCACATGGTCGCTGAACACCAGGTACGGCTCGCCGGTCTCGATGCGCGCGGTCAGGATGCGGATCCACAGCGACCGCGCGCTGATCTTGCGCACCACGCTGCGATCCTTGGGCGAGGTCAGCGCCCATTCCTCATCGGCCTCGACCGCCCGCATGAACGCGTCCGGCACCAGAATGCCGTGATGCAGGTTGAGCGCCTTGCGGTTCGGATCGCCCCCGGTCGGGCGGCGCATCTCGATGAACTCCTCGATCTCCGGGTGCCACACCGGCAAATAGGTGGCCGCCGAGCCGCGCCGAAGGCTGCCCTGGGAGATCGCCAGGGTCAGGCTGTCCATCACCCGGATGAACGGAATGACGCCGGAGGTCTTGCCGTTCTGCCCGACCTTCTCGCCGATCGAGCGCAGATTCCCCCAGTAGCTGCCGATGCCGCCGCCCTTGGAGGCGAGCCACACATTCTCGTTCCACAGCCCGACAATGCCGTCGAGACTGTCGGAGGCCTCGTTGAGGAAGCAGGAGATCGGCAGGCCGCGGCTGGTGCCGCCATTGGACAGCACCGGCGTGGCGGGCATGAACCACATGCGGCTGATGTAGTCGTAGATGCGCTGGGCGTGGGCGCC
>JAGXAV010000400.1 GCA_018971455.1 Rhodospirillales bacterium | reverse complement strand
GCGCCCCATTTCTACCACGTGCCCGGCCATGTCTTCGGCGACCAGAAGCGGCCGGTGATCAGCATGATCAACCAGGCGAGCCTGGCGGAGCTCGAGCGTGCCGCCGGCGCCCGGCGCCAGCGCCGCCGCTTCCGCGCCAATATCTGGTTCTCCGGGGCGCCCGCCTGGGCCGAGTTCGCGTGGGTGGGGAGTGAGCTGATGGTCGGCGGCGCCCGCCTGAGCGTCACCCGCCGCATCACGCGCTGCCCGGCCACCGAGGTGAACCCCGATACCGGCCTGCGCGACGCCGACCCGGTGGCCGAGCTGAAGGCGGCCTTCGGCCATGCCGATCTCGGCGTGCATGCCGAAATCGTCGGCGGCGGCACGATCGCCCTGGGCGATGCGATCGAGGTGCTGCCCGCCTGACGCCCCTCCGGTGCCAGCCCGGTCTCTAGGCCGGCACCGCCAGGGCCAGCGCTCCCTGGCGCGCCGACGCCGCGGGGTCGCCCACCGTCACCTCGACATCGACATCGAGGCCCACGAAATCATCGGGTCGGCCGATGAAGCCGCCGGCCACCGGCACCGCCTGCTCGGGCGTGCGCGCCACGCAGACGCGGATCAGGTTGCGGCCGGCCACCAGCCCGTTGGTCGGGTCGAACTCCACCCATCCGGCGCCTGGCAGATAGACCGAACACCACGCATGGGTGGCGCCGCCGCCGACCATCGGCCGGGCGCTGTCCACCAGGCCTTCGTCATAGAGGTAGCCGCTGACGAAGCGGGCCGCGAGGCCCAGCGAGCGCACCGCCTCCATCATCAGCAGCGCGAAATCCCGGCAGGCGCCGCTGCTGGTCCTGAGCGTGTCCGGCGGCGGGTTGGTGCCCTCGGCGGCGCGCGCCTCGTAGCGGAAATCGGCCTTGATCGCCTGCGTCATGGCGATCAGCAGATCCATCGTCCGGGTCGGCCCGATGCGGCGCAGGAAGCGGCGCGCCCAGGCATCGACGCGGCGGTCCGGGTCCGGGTGATGGCGCTCGAGCAGGCGGGCGAGATCGGGAAATTCCTCGGCCGGATAGGAGAACGGATAGGTCTCGGCGAGCCGGTCGAGGCTGCCGCGCGGCAGGGCCGCCGGGAAATGCTCGAGATCCAGCGTCGAGACGATGCGCAGATGCTCGCTCTCCGCCCCGTTCCAGTCGACATAGCAGATCGAATTGGCGAACACGTCATGCGCCCAGCGCACATTCGCATCCGGCGGCGTCAGGCCGAGCGTGGCATCGAGCAGCCGCAAATCATGGCTGTCGCGCGGCCGCAGCATCAGCCGATGCGGCGTGAAGCGCACCGGCCGCGCGTAGCTGTACTCCGTGGTGTGAACGATGCGGACGCGGGGCATGGGCGCGCTACGCCGCCGGCCGGAAGGGCGGCAAGGCCGCCTCGACGCGCTTGCGCAGCCGGCCCAGCCGCGCCACCCCCTCCAGCCGGCGATCGAGGAAGGCCAGCGTGTCGGCATCGTCGTCGCTGACATCGCGCAGCCAGACCAGGAGCGTACCGGCATGCACGCCGGCGAGGATGGCGCGCTTGGTGTACCAGCTGAAATCGGCCGAGCGGTCGCCCGCGGCGTGCCAGATGGCATCCACGGTGCGCGCCGTGCAGCGGGCCGCGAGCCCGGCATGGCGCGGCAGCGCAAGCAGCGCGAGCGCCCGGCGCACCGCCTCGCGATGCGGGCGCAGCCAGGCCAGCCGCGCAGCGATCAGCCCGCGCACCCGCGCCGGCAGGCGCAGCCCGGCGAGCGCCGGCGCCGCCTCGGCCATGCGCCGGTCGGCCATGTCCACGAAGGTCTCGATGAGGTCGCGCCCGCCGCCGGGAAACAGCATGTCGGCGTCGCGCGGATCGGCGCCGATATCGCGCAGCCCGGCGCGCAGGGCTGCGCGGGTCCAACCCAGCTCGGGCACATGTGCCAGACTCGCCAGCAGCGCCGCGTCGCGCGCCTCCGAGCGCTCGGGCAGGCCGATCATGCGGCCCCCCCGCCCTGCCGAGCCGCCGCGCGCGCAAGTTCCTCGGTGAAGCCGAACAGCGTGAAGTCGCGCATGCGCATGGGGTAGAGGATGCCGTCCAGATGGTCGTACTCGTGCTGCACCACCCCGGCGTGGAAGCCCGTGACCTCGCGCCCGACCGGGTGGCCGGCGGTATCGACGCCGGTGTAGCGGATGCGCCAGGCCCGCGGCACGGCCGCCCGCAGCCCGGGAATCGACAGGCAGCCCTCCCAGCACAACCGCGCATCCTCGCCGATCGCCTCGATATGCGGGTTGATCACCACGGTGTCGGGCATCGGCACGTCCTCGGCATCGCCGGTCGCCCGGTCGGCGGCGACGCGGAAGACGAACAGGCGCAGCGGCACGTGCACCTGGGGCGCGGCCAGGCCGGCGCCGCTCGCGTCATGCATGGTCTCGATCATGTCGGCCACCAGCCGGCGGATCTCGGGCGCGGTCGGGTCGGCGACCGGCTCGGCGCGCTGCAAAAGGACAGGGTGGCCCATGCGGGCGATCTTGAGGATGGCCATACGGTCTCCGGAGGGAAGGACACCCTTATATGGGGTGCGCGAAAAGCCTTTGGCGAGGGGCGCAAGCCATGTTATAGCGCCGCCCTTCCGGGTTGGGCAGCCAACCGGGAACCCTTTTTATCGCCCGCACCCAGCGGGGCAGGCACAGGAGAAGACGGCCAAGTGCAGGTTCTCGTCCGCGACAACAACGTCGACCAGGCGCTCAAGGCGCTCAAGAAGAAGATGCAGCGCGAGGGCATTTTCCGCGAGATGAAGCTTCGCGGCCATTACGAAAAGCCATCGGAAAAGAAGGCACGGGAAAAGGCGGAAGCGATCCGCCGGGCCCGCAAGCTCGCGCGCAAGACGATGCAGCGCGAAGGCCTGCTGCCGGCCAAGCCGCGTCCGACCACGGGCGGCCCGGGTGGCGGCCATGGCGGCCATGGCGGCCATCGTGGCGCCCCGCGCA
>JAGXAV010000399.1 GCA_018971455.1 Rhodospirillales bacterium | reverse complement strand
GCAGGCGCGCGCAGGCGGCGTACTCCTCGCCGGCGAAGGCGAGGGCGGCGCGGCAGAGCGTGGGCACGACCGGCCCGGCCGCCATGGTCCCGGCCTCGACGAGGAGCGCGAGTGCCGCGGCCCGGCGCTCCACCGCCGCACCCTGCCCGCCCGCCGCGTCAAGCAGCGCCATGTGCACGTCGGCGAAGGCGAAGCCTGCTTTGGGATAGACCGGCGCCGCGTAGGCCTCCGCCGCTTCCCACAGCCCCGGCGGCAGGGCATGGCCATCGGCCCGCAGCCGCCACAGGAACGAGGCGGTGTCCGTCACCACGTTGATCGGCAGCGCGCGCGACACCGCGGGCGCCACATGCGCCGCATACAGCGCGAGCGCCTGCCCGGTGTCACCGCGCTCCAGCGCGACGAGCGCGCTGTGCCAGGCGATGTGCCCGTGCAGCGTGCCGCCGCGGTCGTAGCGCGGCAGCCAGCCGCCGATCAGCGCCTCGGCGTCGGCGCCCGAACCATCCTCGAACATGGCATGGGCCAGGGCATGGACGGCGTTGGCGTTGGCGCAGCGCAGCTCAAAGCCGCGCTGCGTCAGCGCCCGGCCCTGCGCCACCGCACCATTCTCGGTGTGCGACCAGCCACGATACGTCTGGAACCACCAATCATCCGAGCCGAAATGCGCGGCATGGCGCTCGCACAGATCCACCCGCGCCTGGTCGTGGCCGGCCATTCCGGAAAAGGCGAACAGGCCGAAAGCGCCGAGCGGCAGCGAGAGAATGACCACGTCGCGCGGCCAGGCATCGAGGTGGGCGAGTGCGGCCTCCAGCGCCTTGGCGGACGGGCCGTGGATCAGCCACGACAGCACCGCCCCAGGGCTCCGCTCGCGAGCCGTTCCGTTCCTGGCGGCGGCCGCGGCGGCGGCGGCGATGCGCGCCTTGGCGTCGCTCGCCTCACCGCGGATCGCGTGCAGCCGCGCCCGCGCGGCATGGGCGAGGGCGAATTCGGGGTCGGCCGCGATCGCCTCGTCCAGCGCCTCGGCGCTGCCGGTCCAGGCCGACAGCAGGAGATCCACGCCCTCGCCATAGCGTTCGGCGGCGCGGCCGGACGCTGTCGACAGAGGCAGGCCACGGCGATCGGTCTGGGCCATGTCGAACTCCTCATCTCCCTTGCCCCGGCGCCGACAGCCCGGTCAGCCAGGCCAGGCTGATGCCCGGCCTGATCATGCGGTCTCCGGCAACCTTGCTGCGCGTCATGCCGAGGCCCGGCCGGGCCGGCACTGTGAATTTGCCGCCCACCGGCCGCAAGCCCTCCCCGGACAGTCCGCAGTGCCGGGTGCCGCGTCCGATCCGACGGCACCGCTTCGCGGTCCCTCAGGTCGGATCGTGCTTTAGCGCGTTTTGTTTTGGCGATCTTTCGACCAATTGCCATTCCATATAGAATTCCCGCCAAGAAGGAGACCCCTCCGTGAGATGGGAGACGATCGCCGCGCCGCCCGACCTGATGCCGCCCCGCCCGCTGACCGTGCGGGCGCAGTCCATCCCGGCGCGCCGCTATTTTCCGGAGCACGCGCATCGCTGGCACCAGGTCGTCTATGCGATCTCGGGGGTGCTGACGGTGAGCGTCGAGGGCCAGTCCCTGGTCATCTCGCCCGAGCAGGCGGTGTGGCTGCCGACCGGGCTGCGCCATCGGGTCGGCTCGCTCTTTGGCGCCGAGTTCCGCAGCCTGTGGATCGCCGACGAGGCCGGCCGGGAGCTGCACGCCACCCCGACCGTTTTCGGTGTGTCGCCCCTGTTGCGGGCCCTCATCGTCGAGGCCGCCGAGATCGAGGCCCGGCCGGACACCGACGGATATGCCGGGCGGGTCGCCGGGCTGATCTTCGAGCAGTTGCGTCGTGCGGCGCCGCTGGCGGGTGCCTTGCCCTGGCCGCGCAGCGCCGCGCTGACGAAGCTGTGCGAATCCCTCTATGCCGAGCCGGCCGACCCGCGCGGACCGGAGGCGTGGGGCCGCGCCCTCAGCATGTCCGGGCGGACCCTGGCCCGGCGGCTGGAGGAGGAGCTGGGCATGAGCCTGCGCGCCTGGCGGCGCAGGCTCCGGCTGTTCAAGGCGATCGAACTGCTCGGCGGCGGGCTGAACGTGACGCAGACGGCCATGGAACTCGGCTACGGCTCGACGTCCGCGTTCATCTACGCCTTTCGCAGCGATATGGGGTGCAGCCCGCAAGCCTACATGAGCGGGCGCATGGCATCGGCGCCGGGGCGGCGGATGCGCGCATGATGGTCGCATGTCCCTGCTCGGCCGCCGATCGCCATTTGCGAATCGGCCCCGAAATGGCCTCCTTGTCGCATGGCGCCTTTCGCCCTGCGCGCATCCGTCTCGGCCCCCGTTCCGTCCCGCCCGCCTGCCCCCCGCCCGCTTGTCCCCCGGCCGAATCCCGCCAAGCCGCCGGCTCCGGTTGATTAAATCGTGCTTTTTCATCGTGTTACCAGATCCGGATCGCGTCCGGCCAGCCGCCACGGACAGGTTGCCCTGCAACCGTAAGGCAGTAAGTCCTTGCCCGATTGCTGGGGAAGGCGTATGTATTATGTGATATGGTCTTATTATCTGTTCGGCCTTGACGTCGCGCCTTTCCTCAGACTTACCGGTCCCTCCCACACGCGGCATATCCCGCCGCACCACTGACTGCCGGACGCCCGCGTCATGAGCATGATGATATACGACCGGTGGACCTGCACATGGCGGGTCTGGCGTGGCTCACGAGCCGCCTGGCTGAAGCTGCCGCACGCGGTGGCCACGGCGGCCTGCGTGGCGTCCGTGGCGTTTCTGCGGGGTGGCGCGCCATTGCCCGCGCATCCCGTTGAGCGCGTCGCGTCGCTGACCGCGCCGCCGCCCCCTGCCGCCGCGCCGGCTCCGCTTGCGCCCGGCCTCCTGCCGCCGGTCTCGGGGCCGGGGCTGCGGCCGTCGCCCTGGCTTCTCATCCCTGGCTCGGGCGGCGGCGGCGGGG
>JAGXAV010000398.1 GCA_018971455.1 Rhodospirillales bacterium | reverse complement strand
GGCGCCGCGCGCGCGGCTGTGGGATGGCGCACGCGTGCAGGCGGAGGGACGCATCGCGGCGGCCACGCTGGACGCGCTGCGGGCGCGCGGCCATGCGGTGGAGGTGGCCGCCGACTGGACCATGAGCACGGGCGGCATGCAGGCCATCGCGATCGACGCCGCCACCGGGGCGATGACGGGTGCTGCCGATCCGCGGCGCGACGGCTACGTGGCGACCGCATAGCCGGTATGGACAATCCCCTGCGCGGCGTCGTGCTGATGCTGGCCGCGACGCTCTGTTTCTCGACCTCGGATGCGATGTCGAAATATCTTGGCCGCTACATGCCGGTCATCGAGATCGGCTTCATCCGCTACGTCGTCTTCGTCGTGCTGGCGCTTGCGCTGATGCGCGGCGGGGTGGGGCGCGGGCAGATGCTGGCGCGGCTGCACGTGCGCGGGCCGGCGCTGCAGATCCTGCGCGGGCTGTGCCTGGTCGGCTCGGCGCTGCTCTTCATCCTGGGCCTGCGCTACCTGCCGCTCGCCGATGCCTCGTCGGTCGGATTCCTCTCGCCGATGCTCATCACCATGCTGTCCGGCCCGCTCCTCGGCGAGACGATCGGGCCGCGGCGCTGGGTGGCGACCGGGGTCGGCTTCATCGGCGTGCTCGTCATCGCCCGCCCGGGCACCGGCGCCTTCCAGCCGGCCGCGCTGGTGGTCATGTCCTCGTCGCTGTGCTGGGCCCTCGGCAGCGTGCTGACGCGGCGCATGACGCGCGGCGACGAGGCGCTGGCGACCCTGGTGTGGACTTCCGTGAGCGGGCTCGTCGTGCTCAGCCTGGCGCTGCCCTTCGTCTATGTGGCGCCGGGCATGGGGCTGCTGCTGTTCGCCATCCTGCTCGGCGCGGTCTCCTCGGCGGGGCAGTACCTGATGCTGCACGCCTATCGCGCAGCACCCGCCTCGCTGCTCGCGCCCTTCACCTACATCCAGCTGATCTACGCGACCACCTTCGGCTACCTGTTCTTCGACACGCTGCCCGATGCCTGGACCTTCGCCGGCGCCGGCATCATCATCGCCAGCGGCATCTATACGGCGCGCCGCGAGCGGCTGCGCCGGGGAGGGGAGAGCGCGACATGAAACCATTGCGCACGGCGCGGCTGCAGGCCGCCACGCCACGCGGCCTGGAGCTCGCGTGCGAGCACGGTGTCACCTGCCGCATCTCCCTGCTGGGCGCCGATCTCGCCCGCGTGCGCTTCACCCGCGCCGACGGGCCGCGCGAGCGCCGCAGCTGGATGGTACCCGCCCATGGCGCGCCGGACGTGCCCTGGCAGGGCCGCCCGCGCGACGACGAGAGCGCCTGGCCGCTCGTGGCCCACACCTGCGAGGAGGTGGCGGGCGCGGTCATCCTGCGCGGCCCGTCGCTCGCGCTGCGCGTCGATCTCGCGCCCTTCGCGCTCAGCTGGATGCTGCCGGACGGCACCATCTTCGCGCGTGACCGCGCCGCCCACGCGGTGATGCTCGGCCGCACCGCCTTGCGCCACGCCAGCGCCCGCCATCCCGCCGACCGCTACCACGGCCTGGGCGACAAGACCGGGCCGCTCGATCTGCACGGGCGCCGGCTGCGCACCACGATGATCGACAGCCTCGGCTACGATCCCGAGCGCGGCGACCCGCTCTACAAGCACTGGCCGTTCCTCATCGTGCGCGACGGCGCCTCGGGCATCCATCACGGCATCCTCTATGACAGTCTTGCCGAGGCAACGTTCGACCTGGGCTGCGAGCACGACAATTATTACGGGCTCTACCGCAGCTACGACGCCGCGGATGGCGATCTCGACTACTATGTCTTCCCCGGCCCCGGCCTGCTCGACGTCACCGCGAAATTCCTCGACCTCACCGGCCACGCGCCATCGCCGCCGCGCTGGAGCCTGGGCTACGCGCAGACCGCGATGTCCCTGGCCGACGCGCCGGACGCGCAGGCGCGCATCGAGAATTTTCTTGGCGAATGCGCGGCGCAGGACATGCCGATCAGCGCGTTTCATTTCGGCTCGGGCTACACCTCGATCGGGCCGCGCCGCTACGTCTTCACCTGGAACCGCGCCAAATTCCCCGACCCCGAGGCGCTGATGCGGCGCTTCCACGCGCAGGGCGTGCGCCTCGTCGCCAATCTCAAGCCCTGCCTGCTCGACGACCATCCCGCCTTCGCCGAGGTCGCCGCAAGCGGCGCCTTCGTCACCGCGCAGGGCGCGCCGGCGCTGAGCCAGTTCTGGGACGGGGAGGGCGCGCATCTGGACTTCACCAACCCCGCCGCCATTGCCTGGTGGCAGGACGGGCTCCGCGCCAGCGTGCTGGGGACCGGCATCGACGCTGCGTGGAACGACAACAACGAATACGGCTTCCGCGAGGAGGAGGCGCTCTGCCACGGCTTCGGCGAGGCGCTGCCGCTCGACCGCGCGCGCTCGCTGCACGCGCTGCTGATGACCCGCGCTTCCCTCGAGGCGCAGCGCGCCGCGCGGCCCGATGAGCGCGCCTTCACCGTCACCCGCGCCGGCTGCCCCGGCATCCAGCGCTACGCGCAAAGCTGGAGCGGCGACAACACGACGAGCTGGGCGAGCCTCAAATGGAACCTGCGCACCGGCCTGCAGATGAGCCTCTCCGGCCTGTTCAATATCGGCCACGATGTCGGCGGCTTCGCCGGCCCCGAGCCGGAGGCCGAGCTTCTGGTGCGCTGGACGCAGGCGGGGCTGCTGCACCCGCGCTTCATCATGAACTCGTGGAAGACGAGCGGCGTGACCACCGTGCCGTGGCTGCACGCGGAGGTGGCGCCGATGGTGCGCGCCGCGATCTGCCTGCGCTACCGGCTGATCCCCTACCTCTACAGCCTCATGCAGGACCGCCACGCGCCGCCGCTGCGCCCGGTCTTCGCGCAGTTTCCGGGTGACCCGGCCTGCCTCGCCGACAGCGACGACCTCATGCTCGGCCCCTTCCTGCTCGCGGCCCCGGTGGTGGAGG
>JAGXAV010000397.1 GCA_018971455.1 Rhodospirillales bacterium | reverse complement strand
GAGGCCGGCGACCAGCCGGCCGCCCTGCCGGCGCCGGCCAAGCGCCGCCGCGCCGCCAGTGCTGCGTGATGCGCGGGTTGCGCGGGGCGCCTGATGCAAGCGCCCCTGCGAGGCGCCGCGCCCGGCGGCCGCTCGCCGCGGCGGCGGCCGCGATGGCGGGGGTGATGTTGGCCGTGGTGGCGGTGGCGCGGCCCGCCGTGGCGTTGGCCGCGCCCGCCCCGGCCTTGTGGCAGGTCGAGCTCGCGCAGCTCGACCCCGCCGGGGCCGCGATCGGCAAGCCGCTGGTCCTGGCCTGCGCGGCGAGCGGCTGCCAGAGCATCGTGAAGCTGCAGATCAACGCCAAGCCCGAGCCGTTCCTCGCCGCCATCACCTTCGTGCAGCGTGGCGCCTATCTGTCGCTCGAATCGCTGGTGCCGGCGCTCGGCCAGGCGATCGGCTTCGAGGCCGGCTTCAAGGGGCCCGAGTTCATCCTCCTGCGCCATCAGCACGCCGACACCACGCTGCGCTTCACGCTGACCGGCGCCGCCATCAAGCCCGCCGACCCGTCCCTGCCGGCGCTGATGCCGAGCAGCCAGAGCCTGGTGTTCCACCGCAAGATGGCGCCCGATTTCGTGCTGCGGGTGCGCATCGGGCCGCAGCCCCGCTGACGCGCCTTCAGGTTTCGCCACCACGGTTTCAAGGAAGGATGTGTCGCGCATGAGCCAGGGGCCGGTACAGGGGTGGGATGCCCGCTACGCGGGCGAGGCCTATCTGTTCGGCGAGGCGCCCAACGCCTTTCTCGCCGCCCAGGCGGAGCGGCTGGAACGCGGATGGTCCGCGCTGGCGCTCGCCGATGGCGAGGGACGCAATGGCGTGTGGCTGGCCGAGCAGGGGCTCGATGTGCTGTCCGTCGACGCCTCCGCGGTGGCGCAGGAGAAGGCGCGCCGGCTCGGCCGGGCGCGCGGCGTCGCGCTGCGCCTCGAACAGGTCGATCTCGCCAGCTGGGTTTTTCCCGAGGCGGGCTTCGACGTGGTCGCCGCGATCTTCATCCAGTTCGCCGGCCCGGCGCTGCGCGCGCGGCTGTTCGAGGGCATCCGCCGGACGCTGAAGCCCGGCGGGCTGCTGCTGCTCGAAGGCTATCGCCCCGAGCAGCTCGCCTACGGCACGGGCGGTCCGTCCGCCGTCGAGAACCTTTACACCGAGGCGATGCTGCGCGCGGGCTTCGCCGGCCTGGAGATCATCACGCTCGCCCAGTACGACGCGGTCATCGCCGAGGGCGCGGGCCATCGCGGCATGTCGGCCCTCATCGACCTGGTCGCGCGCAAGCCCGGGTAGAAGCCCGCCCCCGGACGGGGGCAGGCTCCATCCGGAATCGGCCGGCGCCGGCGCGGGTCAGGCGACCTTGCTGGCGAGGTGGGGGAACATCGCCAGCCGCGCGGCTTCGTCCATCTCGGTCTTGAAGCTGTGCCGGTCCTTCAGCGCCAGCGCCCGTGCGGCGGCCGGGCGTGCGCCGACCTCCTCGAGGTGGCGGGCGACATGCGGCAGCTGGGCCAGCGCGTCCGCGCCCAGCACGATCGGCACCAGGCGCGACCAGCCCCACAGCGCGATGTCGACGATCGTGTAGCTGTCGCCGAGCATGAAGCGATTGGCGCCGAGCCGGTCGTTGATGATGGTCCAGTGGCGCCGCGCCTCGAAGGTGTAGCGGTTGACGGCGTAGTCCTTCGGCTCGGGGGCGACGTTGCGGAAATGCACCGCCTGGCCGGAATACGGCCCGATGCCGCTGGCCACGAACATCAGCCAGGACAGCAGCCGGCCGCGCTCGGCCGGCGTGGGGCCGGGCAGGAACCGGCCGGTCTTCTCGGCGAGGTAGAGCAGGATGGCGTTGCTGTCGAACACCGTCGCCTCGCCGTCGATGATCGCCGGCACCTTGGCGTTCGGGTTGATCGCCAGATAGGACGGCGCGTGCTGCTCGCCCTTGCGCGTGTCGACCGGCACCAGCTCGTAGGGCAGCCCCATCTCCTCGAGGCAGAGCGCCACCTTCATCGGGTTCGGCGCCATGTTGTAGTAGAACTTGATCATCCCGTGGTCCTCGCTGGTTGGGTTGGCTCGCCCCACCGTCTCGTCCGGCACCGTCTCGCCCGGCGCCATGCTGGCTGGCGATCCTCGCGCGCACCGGACATGATGAAGCGGTGCGGTGTCAACCGCCGCCGCCGCGCCGTGGGCGCCATGACCGGGAGGGGGAGACGCGATGGGGCTGCTCGATGGCGACTGCGCCTTGGTGAGCGGGGCGGCCTCGGGCATCGGCCGGGGCATCGCGCGCATGCTCGCCGAGGAGGGTGCCCGCCTGGTGGTGAGCGACGTCGCCGCCGAGGCCGGCCAGGCCCTGGCGCGGGAGATCGGCGCGAGCTTCATCGCCGCCGATCTGACGGACCCGGCGGCGGCGCGCCGGCTGTTCGATGCCGCGGCGGCGCAGCTCGGCACGGTCTCCATCCTCGTCCACGCGGCCTCGCCGCGCCGGCGCGAGGAGCAGACCGTGCTGGCGGTGAGCGAGGCGGAATGGGACGCGATGGTCAATGTCGGCCTGCGCGCCGGCTTCGTGCTCGGCCAGGCGGCGGGCGCGCACATGAAGGCCCGCGCCATCCGGGGGCGGATGCTCTACGTCACCTCGCTGCACGCCCACACGCCGCGCAACCTGCCGCATTACAGCGCGACCAAGGCGGGCCAGACCATGCTGGTGAAGGAGCTCGCCCGCGCCCTCGGCCGCGACGGCATCCGCGTCAACGCCATCGCGCCGGGCGCCGTGCCGGGGGGCGGCTTCGCCGCCGACACCGGGGCGCTGGAGGCGATGATCCCGCTCGGCCGCACCGGCACGCCGGAGGATATCGCCGGCATGGCCCTGGCCCTGCTGGCCGACCGGTTCTCGCGCTACGTCACCGGCACGACGGTCGCCGTCGATGGCGGGCTTGCGCTCTACAACTGGATCCCCGCGGCGTCCGACGCCGCGTCTTCG
>JAGXAV010000396.1 GCA_018971455.1 Rhodospirillales bacterium | reverse complement strand
CCGGTCGGCGAGATCATGACGCCGCGGCCCCGCAGCATCGGGCCGGACGCCCTGGCCGCCGAGGCGCTGCACGCCATGAACGCCAGCGACCGCCCCTTCACCGCCCTCTTCGTCGTCGATCCCGCCGGCCGGCCGATCGGCATCCTGCACATCCACGACCTGCTGCGCGCGGGTGTGGCGTGAGCGGGCCGGGGCGATGCCGGCCGGGACGATGAGCGTGGCACGCCTGCCGCTAGGCCATGGCACCCACGCGCCGCCCTCGGCGCGCGTGCTGGCGCGGCGGCGGCGCCTCGTCGGCCTGGCCAAGCGCGTGCTGCCGCTGGTCGCCCTCGCCCTGATGGTCCTGGTCGCGCTGTGGCCCGAACTCAGCCGCCAGACCGACCGCGCCCGCCTCGCCTACCAGCGCGCCGGCATCCAGCCCGAGGCCGGCCAGCTCACCGATGCCCGCTACCACGGCAACGACCAGGACGGCGAACCCTTCACGATCACCGCCGCCACGGCCCGCCAGGTCGGCCTCGACCGCATCGACATGACCGCGCCGAAGGGCGATCTGGACCTCGATTCCGGCAACTGGATGCTGGGACAGGCGGCGCACGGCGTCTATATGCAGAAGACCGGCGTGCTCGATCTGTCCGGCGAGGTCATGCTCTACCGTGATGACGGCACCACGCTCCGCACCGATTCCGCCACCATCGACCTGCACCAGGGCGCCGCCGCGGGGTCGGCCATGACGCATATCGAAGGCCCGCTCGGCACGCTCGACGCGCAGGGCTTCACGGTCACCGACCGCGGCACCACCATCCGTTTCACCGGCCCCGGCCGGCTCGTGCTGAACGGTGCCCAGCGATGAGGCGCCCCCGCCCCCTGGCGCTGCTGGCGCTCGGCGCCCTCGCCGCGCCGATCGGCGCCGCGGCGCAGGGCATCGACCTGGCGCGCGGCGGCCCGGTCGCCATCACCGCCCGCGGCGGCTTCGAATGGCGCCAGCAGCAGCATGAGGTTATCGCCACCGGCGACGCCCGTGCGGTGCGCGACGACGTCACCGTCCTGGCCGACCAGCTGGTGGCGCTGTATCGCAAGAAGGCCGGCGGCCCGCCCGCCGCGGTCGCCCCCCCCGCCGGCCAGGCGATCGGCGGCGACACCGGCGGCACCGAGGTCTATCGCCTGGAGGCCACCGGCCATGTGCGCATCCTGACCCGGACCGACACCGCCACCGCCGACCGCGCGGTCTACGACATCGACCAGGCGGTTCTGGTGATGACCGGCCACGATCTGCGCCTCACCACACCCCAGCAGGTGCTCACCGCGCGCGACAGCATGGAATACTGGTCCGACCGCCACATGGCCGTCGGCCGCGGCCACGCCGTGGTGGTCACCGCCGACGGGCGCCGGCTCGCCGCCGACGTGCTGGTGGCCTACACGAAACCCGCCGCGGCGCCGGATGCCCGCAAGCCCGATGCCGCGCAACCGGCCGGCGCCGCGCAATCCAGCATCGAGGCCGCCGCCTCCGGCACGCTGGATCGCGTCGAGGCCTTCGGCAATGTCGAGCTGCGCACCGCGTCCGGCGATCTCGTGCGCGGCGATCGCGGCGTCTATGCCGCCGCCTCCGGCCTCGCCCGGCTGGTCGGCCATGTGCGCATCACGCACGGGCAGAACCAGCTGAACGGTCCGGCCGCCGACGTGAACATGAAGACCGGCATCGCCCACCTGATCTCCGATCCAGGCCAGCAGGTGGAGGGCCTGATCATGCCCAACGACGCGACCGCGGCGACCGGTGGAGGCACGAAGAAATGAGCGCGCTGCGGGTCATTCCCGGCGGGGCCGGCCTGGTCGCGGCCGGCGTCGGCAAGGTCTACAGGAAGCGCCCGGTGGTGCGGAACGTCTCGATCTCGGTCCGCCGCGGCGAGGCGGTTGGCCTGCTCGGGCCCAACGGCGCCGGCAAGACGACCACCTTCTACATGATCGTCGGCCTGGTGCGGCCCGACACCGGCGCCATCCTCCTCGACGGGCACGACATCACCGCCCTGCCGATGTACCGCCGCGCCCGCCTCGGCATCGGCTACCTGCCGCAGGAGGCGAGCGTCTTCCGCGGCCTCAACGTGGAACAGAACGTCATGGCGGCACTCGAGGTGGTCGAGCCCGACCGCGACCGGCGCGAGCAGATGCTCGACGAACTGCTCGCCGAATTCGGCATCGGCCACCTGCGCCGCACGCCGGCCCTCGCCCTGTCCGGCGGCGAGCGCCGGCGCGTGGAGATCGCCCGCGCGCTCGCCACCCAGCCGGGCTACATCCTGCTCGACGAACCCCTCGCCGGCATCGACCCGATCGCCGTGGGCGACATCCGCGAACTGGTCGGCAAGCTGAAGGACCGCGGCATCGGCGTTCTGATCACCGACCACAATGTGCGCGAGACGCTCGAGATCATCGACCGCGCCTACATCATGCACGATGGCCAGGTGCTGATGGAGGGCCTGCCCGAGGAGGTGGTGGCGCACGAGGACGTGCGACGCGTCTATCTCGGCGAACGGTTCAGCCTGTAGGGACGGACGGCTCGGCCGCCGCGCGCAGCCGCGCCAGCGTCACCACGCGCTCGGTGCGGTCCTCCAGCTCCAGCGTCGTCGGCACCGCCAGGCTGCGAACAACCTCGAGCCCCTCGCGCGGCAGGTAGGCGCGGCCGGGATCGGCAATCCACACCTCCGCATCGCCCGCCATGCGCCGCAGCCAAGGCAGGATGTGGCGCGTCATCGGCGCCTCGTAGCACACGTCGCCGCACAGGATGAGGTCCCAGCGGCACGCGCTGCCCACCACGTCCTCGCCGATCGCAGCGACGGTGGCGCCGTTGCGCGCCGCGTTCGCCGCGATGGCGGCGACGGCAAGCGGATCGATCTCCGCGGCCTCCACGCGGGCGGCCCCGGCGCGCGCGCAGGCGATGGCGGCAAGCCCGCTTCCGGCCGCGAAATCCAGCACCCGCCGCCCGGCGACCAGGCCAGGATTGTC
>JAGXAV010000395.1 GCA_018971455.1 Rhodospirillales bacterium | reverse complement strand
GACTCGGCGCGCTTGATGATGGCCTCGCTCTCGGACTCGGCGCGCTTGATGATCGCTTCCGATTCGGAGGCGGCGGTGGTCGGCTTCGGCTGGGTCTGGGCATGGGCCATCGGCGCCAGGGCCAGGAACAACGCTCCGGCGGCCATCAGGTAGGTCTTGTTCATTGCGCTCACTCCTCGGTTTTTCAGATCATGGTGACGGTTCAGGCGCGGCCGGCAGGCGTCGTTTTCGGCAGCACACGATAACGGGCCGTGGCCCCCCAACGCTTCCACGAATTCAGTTTGGGGCGGCCGTGACAGATAACAAGGTGGTACGATCAGCGTCCACGGCTTTCCTCCCCTCCCATCCACGACGCCCGGTGTCTCGGATGCCTGCGCGAATGACCCGCCTAGCGCCGGGGCGTTACAGGGTGGCGGCGCAGGTTCCGAAAATGCCGGAACGCCCGCCGGCGGCGCGCGGTCAGGCCGGGCGGGCGATCAGGCCAATCGGGCGATGAGGGCCGCGACCGTCTCGCGGAACATCTGCGCGGTCAGCCGGCGTGTCGAGGTGTTGTAGCGCGACACATGGTAGCTGTCGGCCAGGATCAGCCCGTCCGGCAGCTCGTGCTGGGCGCCGTGGCGGAAGCGGATGCGGGTGGGCGGGATGCCGCAGGCCTTGAGCACCGCGGCATGGGCCAGCACGCCCAGCGCCAGCACGGCGCGCAAATTGCCCAGCCCCTGCAACTCGCCGGCCAGATAGGCGTTGCAGGCGGCGACCTCGCGCGGCTCCGGCAGGTTGGCCGGCGGCACGCAGCGCACCGCGTTGGTGATGCGCGTGTCGCGCAGCACCAGCCCGTCCGCCGGGTCGGCGCGGTAGGTTCCGGCGGCGAGGCCGAACGCCAGCAGCGTCTCGTAGAGCAGCACGCCCGCATGGTCGCCGGTGAACGGGCGTCCGGTGCGGTTGGCGCCCTTCACCCCGGGTGCCATGCCGACCACCAGCAGCCGCGCGCCGGTCGGCCCGAAGCTCGGCACCGGGGCGTTGAACCAGCCGGGATTGGCGGCCGCATTGGCCGCGCGATAGGCGGCCAGGCGCGGACACAGCGCGCAATCATGCGCGGGGGCCGGGATGTCGGTGCTCATCGGCGCAATCTGCCGGGGCGTTGGTTCAGGAGCGCTTAACGCGGGCGGCCGTGCCTCAGTCCCCGTCATGCGGGTCGGTGACGTAGGGGTCGGCCGGCGTCTGGCGCGCGGCGGGGCGGGCCGGGCGGGGCTCCATCTGGCGGCGGGTGAATTCCGGCGCGATCTCGGCGAGTTCGAGGAACTGGTCGGCCTGCCGGCGCAACTCATCGGCCACCATCGGCGGGCTGCTGCGCACCGAGGACACCACCGAGACGCGGACGCCGCGCCGCTGCACCGCCTCGACGAGGCGGCGGAAATCGGAATCGCCGCTGAACAGCACGGCGTGGTCGATCTTGTCGGCAAGCTCGAGCATGTCGATCGCCAGCTCGATATCCATGTTGCCCTTCACCCGCCGGCGGCCGGTCGCGTCGGTGAACTCCTTGGCCGGCTTGGTGACCAGGGTGTAGCCGTTATAGGCAAGCCAGTCGGTGAGCGGCTTGAGGGGCGAATACTCCTCGGTTTCCAGCACCGCCGAGTAGTAGTAGGCGCGGATCAGCCGCGTCTGCCTGCGGAAATATTCCAGCAGGTTGCGGTAATCCACATCGAAGCCGAGATTGCGGGAGGCGGAGTAGAGATTGGCACCGTCGATGAACAAGGCGACGCGTTCATTGGGCAGGAAAGGCATGGGGGCACCTTATCGAATGACTGGAATGCGTGGCGGCCCAGGCCAATACGCCGCCCGGAATGAATGCAGCATAGGCGGAGCCGGCGGGGGCAGGAAGATGCAACCGCCCCGCCGCGTGGTTGACCCAGCCATCCGCGCGGGGCGGGGCCGATGATCCTCATCGGCATCGGCGCCAATCTGGCCGGCCCGTCGGGCCAGTCGCCGCTGGCGACCTGTCGTGCCGCGGCCGACGCGCTGGCCAGCCTGCCGGGGCTGCGCCTGGTGGCGCTGTCGCGCTGGTACCGCACCGCCCCGATGCCGCCCTCCGACCAGCCGCCCTACGTCAACGGGGTCGCCCGCCTGGCCGGGGCGGTCGATCCGGCGGTGCTGCTCGGCTGGCTGCAGGCGATCGAGGCGCGGGCCGGGCGGCGGCGCGGCGCCGTCAATGCGGCGCGCACGCTCGATCTGGACATCATCGCCATGGCGGCCTGCGTCCGCGCGGCGCCGGACCCGGTGCTGCCCCATCCGCGGGCGCATCTGCGCGCCTTCGTCCTCGCCCCGCTGGCCGAGGTGGCGCCGGACTGGGTCCACCCGCTTCTCGGCCGCACCGCGCTCGCCCTGCTGGCCGGCCTGCCGGAGCAGGGGGTCGCATTGCTGTAGTGCAGCAAAAAGCTTGCCTTCGGCCCCCGCGCGGCCTATCTGCACTCTCTTGACCGAATAATGGCCCCCGCCTCAGGAATGTCCGGAGTTTGAACGCATGGCGCGCGTGACCGTCGAAGATTGTGTGGACAAGGTGCCGAACCGCTTCGAGCTGGTTCTGCTGGCGGCTCAGCGCGCCCGCAACCTCTCGCGCGGCGAGGAACTGACGCTGGACCGCGACGACGACAAGAACCCGGTCGTCGCGCTGCGCGAGATCGCCGACCAGACCATCCCGCTGGAAAAGCTGCAGACGGACCTGATGAAGTCGCTGTCCCGCGCGCCGGAGCCGGAGCCGGCCGACGAGGAGGTCATGGACCTGATCCCGACCGATCAGAACATCTTCGGGCTGCAGGACATCTCCGCCGAGGAGGAGGCCGCGAGCCTGCCGGTGGACAACGAGGATCTGCCCCCCGAGGACATCGAAGCCGCCATCGAGGCGGAACTTGGCGGCCGCCGACGCTAGAGCCGGCCGATGACGCGCGGCGCCCCGGAGACCTGGCGCGCCGCGCCGCCGCGCGGACCTGACGGACCCACCG
>JAGXAV010000394.1 GCA_018971455.1 Rhodospirillales bacterium | reverse complement strand
TCGTGGCCGGCAGCGCGCCCGATGCCGGTGCGCCAGATGCGGGTACGCCAGATGGGGGCGCGCCCGGCAGGGGGGCGTCGGGCAGCACCCGGGCGGGCAGGCCGGGCAGCTTGTCCGGCAGCGGCGGGGTGGGCGGCGCCGTGGGTTCGGGGGAGATGCTCACCGTGTAGTCGGGCACGATGCGCGCCGCCTGCTTGCCGGCAATGACCAGCACATGCTGGCCCACCGGCAGGGCCACGCGGTCCTTCTGCGTCACCGAGACGAGCTCGCCCTTGGCGACGCGCACGATGTATTCGAAGGCCGTGGTGTCGGCGGTGACGTGCTCGACCGAGGTGCCGACGATCCCGCCGATGACGGTGCCGCCGAGCGCCCCGAAGGCCGCGCCCACGCCGCCGCCCGGCGTCTGCGAGCCGACGATGCCGCCGGCCGCACCCCCCGTGACCGCGCCCGTGGTGCCGCTCGCGCTGACATCGACCGGGCGAACGCCGACCACCACCCCCTTCTCCACCTTGGCGGCCTGCTGCACGGCGCCGCTGGCATAGGTGTTGGGCGAGTAGCTGGGGCCGCAGGAAGCCACGGCGAGGCACAGGGCGGGAATGAGATATCGCAAATCAGCCGATCCATCGGATGCGCGCCGGTGAAATAGGCGCAGACGGCCGGTTTGTCACCCGCCCGGCTCGGCCGCCGCCTCCGCCTCCGCCGCCAGCGGGCGCCAGTCGCGGAAGAAGGCGGTGCCGATTTCGGCGGCGAGCTGGATCAGGTCGCGCTGCACGCCATCGAGGAACTGGTGCAGGCCGCCGGCCACGATGTCATCGACCCGCCGCCCGGTGAGGCCGGCGCGCAGCTCTTCCACCCGCTCCAGCGCGCCGACCGTGCCGCGCAGGCCGTAGCGGCTGCGCAGCTGGGTGAGGCACCACTCGATCTGCTCGACGCACAGCGCCACGCTGCGCGGAAAGGCGCCGTCGGCGAGGAGGAAGGCGACGACGTCCCGCGCCGTGAAGCCGGGCCGGGCGATCCGGCGGAAGGCGTGATAGCCGGCGGCCGCGCGCAGCACGCCCCCCCATTGGGTGAGCTCGGCAACCCGGCGTTCCTCGCCAGCCGCCGGCACGAGGAGGTGATAGCGGATATCGAGCAGGCGGGTGGTCTGGTCGGCCCGCTCGATCAGCCGGCCGAGCTGGTAGAAGAACCAGCCCTGGTCGCGGAAGAACGTGCCCTCGGTGATGCCGGTATGGGTCTGCACGCCCTGCTTGATGCGCGCGCACAGGCGCGACAGCCGGTCGCCATGCAGCTCGGCGTCGCCGATGGCCATCATGTCGCGATGGAAGACGTTGATCTGCTGCCACATCTCCGTCGAGATCAGCGGGCGCAGCGTGCGCGCATTGGTGCGCGCGGCTTCCAGGCAGGCCGGCACGGAGGTCGGCACGGTGTGGTCGGCGAGGTAGAAGCGCTTGACGGATTCGGCATCGTGGGCGAGGCCGAGGCGGGCGAAATCCTCCTCGTCGGCGTTGATGCGCACCAGGGCG
Source organism: Rhodospirillales bacterium (assembly GCA_018971455.1). GTDB lineage: Bacteria > Pseudomonadota > Alphaproteobacteria > Acetobacterales > Acetobacteraceae > REEB85. Next base: position 1,474 of record JAGXAV010000394.1, on the reverse strand, counting down.
AACCAGCTTTCGGCCTCGCGGCCCGGGCTCTCGAAGCTCTGCGTCACATCGACCAGGCGCGCGATGTTCTCCGCGCGTTCGAGGTAGCGGGCCATCCAGAACAGCCCCTCGGCGTAGCGGGCGAGCAGCGGGGTGTCGCGGGTCATGGCGCTGCCTCCTCGGCGAGCACCCAGGTGTCTTTCGAGCCGCCGCCCTGCGAGGAATTCACCACCAGGCTGCCCTCGCGCAGCGCCACGCGCGACAGGCCGCCCGGCAGCACCCAGGTGTCGCGCCCGGTGACGGCAAAGGGGCGTAGATCGAGATGGCGTGGGCGGATGCCGGCCTCGGTCAGGGTCGGCGCGACGGAGAGGCCGATCACCGGCTGGCTGATCCAGTTTGCCGGGTCCGCGAGCAGTGCTGCGCGCGCGGCGTCGAGCTCGGCGACGCTGGCGCGCGGGCCGATGGTGATGCCGTAGCCGCCCGATTCGCCGACGGGCTTGACGACGAGCTGGTCGAGATGGGCCAGCGTGTGGTCGAGCCCCTCCTTCTCGCGGCAGATATGGGTCGGCACGTTGGCCAGGATGGCGTCCTCGCCCAGATAGTAGCGGATGATGCGCGGCATGTAGGCGTAGATCGCCTTGTCGTCGGCCACACCGGTGCCGACGGCGTTGGCGAGCGTGACGTTGCCGCGCCGCCAAGCTCCGATCAGTCCGGGCACGCCGAGCAGGCTGTCCGGGCGGAACACCGTGGGATCGAGAAAATCATCGCCGATGCGGCGATAGATGGTGTGCACCGGCCGGCGCCCGGCGGTGGTGCGCATCCATACGCGGTCCTCATCCACCATCAGATCCGCCCCCTCGACGAGCGGGACACCCATTTCGCGGGCCAGGAAGACATGCTCGAAATAGGCCGAGTTGTAGATGCCCGGGCTGAGCAGCACGACCTGCGGATCGCTCACCCCCTCGGGCGCGATCTCGGTCATCGCCGCGAGCAGGCGGCGGCCATAATCATCGACCGGGCGCAGCCGGAACCCGGCCATGATGTCGGGGAAGGCGCGCGACATCAGGTGGCGGTTCTCGACCACGTAGGAAACGCCGGAGGGCGTGCGGGCATTGTCCTCCAGAACCAGGAACGCGCCCTGCTGGTCGCGCACGATGTCGGTGCCGCAGATATGCACGTAGGTGCCGAAACGGACCGGGAACTCCTCCATCTCCGGCCGGTAATTGGCATTGCCGAGGACGAGGTCGGCCGGAATGATGCCGTCGGCGATGATCCGGCGGCGGTGATAGATGTCGTGCAGGAACAAATTGAGGGCCGCGACGCGCTGCTTCACGCCGGCTTCCAGAACGCGCCATTCGGCGGCGGTCAGGATGCGGGGGATGCAGTCGAAGGGCAGGATGCGATCGATCGCCGCGGCGTCGGAATAGACCGTGAAGGTGATGCCAAGATCGATCAGCTCGTTCTCGGCGGCGGCGGCCCGCGCGCGCAGCGCGTC
>JAGXAV010000393.1 GCA_018971455.1 Rhodospirillales bacterium | reverse complement strand
TGGCAGGCGCGCAAGGCGCGGATGAAGAGCCGCATCCGCGACATGGCCGACGAGCTGATCCGCACCGCCGCCGCGCGGCGCATGCGCGACGCCGAGATGATGGCCCCGCCCGAAGGCGCCTGGGAGGAGTTCTGCGCCCGCTTCCCGTTCGCCGAGACCGAGGACCAGGCCCGCGCGATCGCCGACGTGCTGGAGGACCTCGCCGCCGGCCGGCCGATGGACCGGCTGATCTGCGGCGATGTCGGCTTCGGCAAGACCGAGGTCGCGCTGCGCGCGGCCTTCGTCGCCGCCATGTCCGGCGCCCAGGTCGCCGTGGTGGTGCCGACCACGCTGCTCGCGCGCCAGCATTTCCGCGTCTTCTCCGCCCGCTTCGCCGGCCTGCCGGTGCGCGTCGCCCAGCTCTCGCGCATGGTAACGGCCAAGGAGGCCGCCGAGGTACGGCGCGGCCTGGCGGACGGCCAGATCAACATCGTCGTCGGCACCCACGCGCTGCTGTCCAAATCGGTGACGTTCGCCGATCTCGGCATGCTGATCGTCGATGAGGAGCAGCACTTCGGCGTCTCCCACAAGGAGAAGCTGAAGGCGATGAAGGCCGATGTGCATGTGCTGACGCTGACCGCGACGCCCATCCCTCGCACCTTGCAGCTGGCGCTGACGGGCGTGCGCGAAATGAGCCTGATCGCCACCCCGCCGGTCGATCGCCTCGCCGTGCGCACCTTCATCATGCCGTTCGATGCGGTCGTCATCCGCGAGGCGCTGCAGCGCGAGCGCTTCCGTGGCGGGCAGGTGTTCTGCGTCGTCCCGCGCATCGAGGATCTCGACCGCATGGCCGAGCGGCTGCGCCAGATCATCCCCGAGGCGCGCACGGTGCAGGCGCATGGCAGGCTGGCGCCGACCGAGCTCGAACGCGTGATGACCGAGTTCGGCGACGGCAAGTACGACATCCTGCTCTCCACCAACATCGTCGAGAGCGGGCTCGACATGCCGGCGGTGAACACGCTGCTGATCCATCGCGCCGACATGTTCGGCCTCGGCCAGCTCTACCAGCTGCGCGGGCGCGTCGGCCGCGGCAAGCAGCGTGGCTACGCCTACCTCACCTGGCCGCCCAACCACCGGCTCTCGGCCGCCGCCGAGAAACGGCTGACGGTGATGCAGACGCTGGACGCGCTGGGCGCCGGCTTCACGCTGGCCAGCCACGATCTGGATATCCGCGGCGCCGGCAATCTGCTGGGCGATGAGCAGAGCGGGCATATCCGCGAGGTCGGCATCGAGCTTTATCAGCAGATGCTCGAGGATGCGGTGGCCGAGATGCGCGCCGAGAGGGGGCGCCGCCGCACCGAGGATCGGGACTGGACGCCGAACATCGCCCTCGGCCTGCCGGTGCTGATTCCCGAGACCTACGTGCGCGACCTGCCGGTGCGCCTGGGCCTCTACCGGCGCATCGGCGCGCTCGCCAGCGACGCCGAGAGCGAGGCGATGGCGGCCGAGCTGGTCGATCGCTTCGGAAAACTGCCCGAGGAAGTCGAGAACCTCCTGCAGGTGGTGGCCCTCAAGCGGATGTGCCGCACGGCCGGCGTGGAGAAGCTGGAGGCCGGGCCGAAGGGCATGGTTCTGAGCTTCCGCGGCAATCTCTTCGGCAACCCCGCGGGTCTGGTCTCCTGGCTCGCCGGCAAGAGCGGGCTGGTGCGGCTGCGCCCGGATCACAAGCTGGCCGTGGTGCGGGACATGAACGTGCGCGAGCGCGTGCAGATGGCCCATGAGATGGTCGGCAACCTCAACCGCATCGCCGACCAGGCAAAGGCCGCGTAGGCCGCGCTCAGCCGTAGCGCAGGCTGGTCATCATCCCGGCTTGCATGTGGTAGAGGTTGTGGCAGTGGAACGCCCAGATGCCGGGATTGTCGGCATCAAAGGCGATGGTCACGCTCTGCCCCTTTGGCACCAGCACCGTGTCACGCCTGGCGCCGGCGAAGCGGTCGGCGCCGATCGCCACCACCTGGAAGACATGCCCGTGCAGATGCATCGGGTGCGACATGGCGGTGCGGTTGGTCATCACGATCTCGACCCGTTCCCCCGCGCGGACCATCAGCGGCGCGTCGTGCCCGTAGGCAACGCCGTTCATCCCCCACACGAAGCCTGCCATCGAACCGGTGAGATCGACCCGCAGGACCCGCCCGGCCTGCCTGGGCGGCAGTGGGGCCGCGGCGGCAAGCCCGCGTTCCAGTGTCAAATCGAGCGGGGGCGCCGCCTCGGCCGCCACGGGCGCGAGCTTGCGCACCGCACCCCTTTGCGTCGCCAGGATCAGGCCGGTGCGCTGGCGGCCTCCTTCGAGAATGGCGAGCACAGGCCAAGCCCCTTGCGAGGCAGGCAGATCGAGCAGGAGATCGAGGCGTTGGGCCATGGTGACCGGGAAGCGCCCCCCGCGCAGCGGCGCAACCTCGTGGCCGTCCACCGCGATCAGGGTGCCGTCGAGCGCGCCGAGATCGATGTGGAAATTGCTCGCCGAAGCCGCGTTGATGACACGCAGCCGCAGCTGCTCGCCAGGTGCGACCCGCACGATGTACGGGTCGGCCAGCGTGCGGTCATTGGCCAGGAAGGCATCATAGACGACGTCGTTCAGATCCATCTTGCCATCCGGCATGGCCATTCCCGGCATGGCCATTCCTGGCATGGCCATCCCCGGCATGGATGCGTCGCCGTGGCCGGATGGCGTCGTCCCTCCCATGTCCATTCCCGCCATCGCATCGGGTTTGGCGGCGCCGCGCAGCGAGGCGAAGATCTCCTCCGGTGTGCGGAACGAAAAATCATGCAGGAACAGCGTCGCTTCCGGCGCGCCGCCGGCGGCCGCCTCGCCGATGATGAGCGGGGCGGCGAGCAGCGACTGCTCCTGCAACCCGACATGCGAGTGCATCCAGAACGTGCCTGAAAAATCCAGCGGAAAATCGTAGCTGGCAGCACCTCCCGGCGCGATGGGCGGGCCGGACAGGCCGGGCACGCCGTCCTGCCGG
>JAGXAV010000392.1 GCA_018971455.1 Rhodospirillales bacterium | reverse complement strand
CTGCTGCTCAACACCGCCTGGGCCATCGACGGCACGCCCGACCGCATCAGCTTCCTGGCGGCGACGAACGACCCCGCGACGACGCGCTGGACGATCCTGCCGCCGCTCGGGGCGACTTAGCGCACGACCGGCCCGATCGAATCATCGGGCCGCCTCAGCCAGTCTTTTTCGCCGCCAAGAACGCCGCCATCAGCCGCGTCGGCTCGTCGCTCCCCCAGGCCTGGGCGAAGCAGTCGATGCCGCGCGCGATGGCGGCCGCCGGCGGGCTCTCCTCCCACGCCGCGATGAGCCGCTTCTGCTGGGTGATGGCGCGCGGGCCGCAGGCCAGGATATCGCCGACCAGCCGCGCCACCGCGCCATCCAGCGCCGCTTCCTCCGCGACCTCCTCGACCAGCCCCCAGGCGAGGGCGGTCGGCGCGTCGATGGTCTCGCCGGTCAGCAGCAGGCGGCGCGTGCGGCCCCAGCCGATCAGCATCGGCAGCAGGGCGGCCTCGATCACGCTGGGAATGCCGATGCGCACCTCCGGCATGCCCAGGCGCGCGCCGGCGGCGGCCACGCGCAGGTCGCAGGCCGCCGCGATCTCCAGCCCGGCGCCCAGCGTGTAGCCCTGCAGGCGCGCGATCACCGGCACCGGGCAGGTGCGGATCGCCGCGCACACCTCATGCAGCAGGGTGATGAAGGCGCGGGCGCGCGGCCCGTCGAGGGTCGCCATCTCGCGGATATCGGCCCCGCCGATCATCGCCCGCGCCCCCTCGCCGCGCAGCACCACGCAGCGCAGCGCGGCCTCGCCCGCCAGCGCGGCGAAGGCGGCGATGAGGCCGCGCATCAGGGCCGAGTCCAGCACGTTCAGCTTGGCCGCATTGCACACGCAGAGTTCGGCCACCTGGCCTTGCGCATGCTCGGCGATGCGGGTTTCGATACGCGGCCCCATATGCGCTAGCCTCCCGTAATGCCGTGCGGCGTCGCGGGTCAGTATAGGCGGCAGACAAGGAGAACGACCATGAGCGATCCATCCGGCGGCACGCAGCTCGCCACCCTGGGCGGCGGCTGCTTCTGGTGCCTCGAAGCGGTCTATGGCGACCTGCGCGGCGTGCATGCGGCGACCTCCGGCTATGCCGGCGGGCACGTGGCCAACCCTACGTACGAGCAGGTCTGCGGCAAGCAGACCGGCCATGCCGAGGTGGTGCAGATCGCCTTCGACCCGGCCGAGATCAGCTATGCCGACCTGCTGCGCGTCTTCTTCACCATCCACGACCCGACGACCAGGGACCGCCAGGGCCACGATGTCGGCCCGCAATACCGCTCCGTCATCCTCACCCATGACGCCGCCCAGCGCGCGACGGCGCAGGCGATCATGGCCGAGATCGCCGCCAGCCGGATCTGGGATGATCCCCTGGTGACCGAGCTCGCGCCGCTCGACGTGTTCTGGCCGGCGGAGGCGGAGCATCGCGACTACTTCAAGCGCCACCCCTATACCGGCTATTGCCGCGCGGTGGTCGCGCCGAAGGTGCAGAAATTCCGCAAGAGTTTCGCCGACCGCCTCAAAGCCTCGGCGGCCTGAGGCGATGACGCATCTGCGCGCCTATGAGACGCTGGCCCTCAGCGAGCCGGCGCCGCACATCCTCCAGGTCACGCTGAACCGCCCGGCATTCTCCAATGCCATGAACACGCAGATGGGGCTCGACATGCTCGCCGTGTTCGACGGGCTGGGCGCCGACCCGGCGGCGTATCGCGCCATCATCCTCACCGGTGCCGGCGAGAAGGCGTTCTGCGCCGGCGGCGACCTCAAGCAGCGCCTGGGCATGACCGATGAAGCCTGGCAGGCGCAGCACCTGGTGTTCGAGCGCCAGGTGCGCGCCATGCTCGCCTGCCCGATCCCGCTGCTCGGCGCGGTCAATGGCGCGGCCTATGGCGGCGGCTGCGAAATGGCGCTGTGCTGCGACTTTCTCTACGCCGCGCGCCACGCCCGCTTCGCGCTGCCGGAAGTGACGCTCGGCATCATGCCGGGCGCCGGCGGCACCCAGAACCTGCCGCGCGCCGTGGGCGGCAGACGGGCCAAGGAGCATCTGCTCACCGGCCGGCCCTTCGATGCCGAACAGGCGCAGGCCTGGGGCATGGTCAACCGCGTCTGCGAGGCGGCCGAGCTGCTGCCCGCGGTGCTGGACACCGCCGCCCGCATCGCCGCCAACGCCCCGCTCGCCACCCGCCAGATCAAGCATTCGGTGAACACCGGCATGCAGATGGACCTTGCCAGCGCCTTGATGTTCGAGATCGAGGCCTATAACCGCCTGGTGCCGACCGAGGACCGCCGCGAGGGCGTCGCCGCCTTCAACGAGAAGCGCCGGCCGGATTTCAAGGGGAGGTAAGCTGCGTCCCCGCCAGGCGCTCGCATAGCTGCGCCAGCGCGGTGTGATCCTGCCCCGGCCCGAGCATCGCCGCGGCGGAGGCCCACATTTCGCGGCACAGCGCGGCGAAGGGGGCGGGCGTCGCGGTGTCGCGGCCGATCGCCGTCGCGATCGACAGGTCCTTGACCATGAGGTCGAGGCCGAAGCCGGAATCGAAGCCGCGGTTGAGCACGAACTGGCGGAACTTCTTCTGCGTGCTGTTGTTCATGCCGGTCGAGGCATTCAGCACATCGACCATGAGCGCCGGATCGAGCCCGAAGCGCTGGCCGATCAGCAGCGCCTCGATGCCGATCAGGAAGCCGCCGGCGGAGACCAGGTTGTTCAGCGCCTTCATCGCCTGACCCGCGCCGACATCGCCGCAGCGCAGCACCTGGCTGCCCATCGCCGTCAGCGCCGGCATGGCGCGCTCGATCGCCGCCGGATCGCCGCCCGCCATGATCGCGAGCTGCCCGGTCTTCGCCCGCGGCACCCCGCCGGAAACGGGCGCGTCGATCAGGACCCCGCCCAGTTCCGCGACCCGCGACGCCAGCTCCCGCGTGACCGAAGGCACGCCCGAGCTCATCTCCACCACCACCGTGCCCGGCCGCATGCCGGACAGGATGTTGTCGTCGCC
>JAGXAV010000391.1 GCA_018971455.1 Rhodospirillales bacterium | reverse complement strand
GACCACTTGGCTGCTCGATTCGCGCAGCGCCCGCCAGCTGGGGCTGGCCAGCACGGGCCATGCCGGGCGCGGCCCCTCGGGCCCGCCCTCTCCGGGCCCGACCAACCTGTTCCTGGCCGCGGGCCCCCTCGGCCCGGCCGCGCTGATGGGGGATATCCGCCTCGGCCTCTACGTCACCGAGCTGATCGGCATGGGGGTGAACGGGGTGACCGGCGATTACAGCCGGGGTGCCGCCGGGTTCATGATCCGCGACGGCGCGCTGGCCGAGGCGGTGGCCGAGATCACCATCGCCGGCAACCTGGCCGACATGTTCGCCCATCTGACGCCGGCCAGCGATCTGCGCCTGCGCCGCGGCACCGATGCGCCGACCACGCGCGTCGAGGGGTTGACGATGGCCGGGGCCTAGCCGCCGGTCCCTGCGCCGCATTTCAATCCCCCCTCGTTTCGCGCCGGGCCCGCCCCCATATCGCGGGCGGGTTGAAACAGACGGATCACACCATGCGCCGAATGCCGCTTCTGGCTCTGTTGCTTGCCGCCGTGCTTGCCTTGGCGCCCGGGTTCGCATTGGCGCGGGCCGGCAGCGGCTCCTCTTTCGGCAGCCGGGGCAGCTACACCTATTCCCGCCCGCCGGCGACCTCCACCGCGCCCTACTCGGCCGCCCCCATGCAGCGCAGCCTCACGCCGCAATCGGCGCCGAGCTATGGCGGCGGCATGGGGTATGGCGGGCGGTCCTCCTTCACGTCCGGCCTGATGGGCGGGCTGCTGGGTGCGGGGCTGGCCGGGATGCTGTTCGGCGGCGGGATGTTCGGCGGCATGCACGGCTTCGGGGGGTTTTTCGGCTTCCTGTTGCAGATCTTCCTGATCGTCATGCTGGTGCGCTGGCTGTGGCGGCGCTTCGTGGGCCAGCCGGTGCTGGCCGGCGGCGGCACGATGTTTGCGCCGCCCGCGCCGGCGCCGGGTGCGATGCCGATGGGCGGCGGCGGGCCGGCGGGGCTCGCCATCCAGCCGGCCGACTACCAGGCTTTCGAGCAGCTTCTCCAGGCCGTGCAGGCGGCGTGGTCGGCCAGCGACATCGCCGCGATGCAGCGCCTCGCCACGCCGGAGATGGTGAGCTATTTCGCCGAGCAGCTCAGCGACTTCGCCAGCCGCGACCAGCGCAACACGGTAAGCGACGTGCGCCTGCTGCAGGGCGACCTCGCCCAGGCCTGGCATGAGGGCGGGCGGGACTACGCGACGGTGGCGATGCGCTTTTCCATGATCGACACGACGCGCGACGCGAGCGGCCGGGTGGTGGACGGCGACCCCGCCGAACATGTGACGGCGACCGAGCTGTGGACCTTCCTGCGCGCCGGCGTGCCGGGCGGGCACTGGATCCTCTCGGCCATCCAGCAGGCGGCGTGATCATCGGGTTTCCTTCTTAACCTTTCTTGCTCTAACTCCTGCCGCATGACCGGCGGGGCATCGATGGCGCATGAGTGAGACGGGGATGAGTGCCAGCGGCTCCATTCTGGCGCGCACCGCCAAGGGCGCCGGCTGGGTGATCGCCTGGCGCATGCTGACCCGCACGCTCGGCCTGATCTCCACGCTGATCCTGGTGCGCCTGCTGCTGCCCGGCGATTTCGGGCTGGTCATGCTGGCCACCGGCTTCGGCCAGGCGCTCGGCGCGCTGTCCGAGCTGGGGGTGGAGGAGGCGGTGATCCGCGTGAAATCGCCCACGCGGGAGCTGTACGATACGGCGTTCACCATCAACGTGATCCGCGGGCTCGCCACCTGCGCCGTGGTTGCCGCCGGCGCCTGGCCGGCCGGCATCTTTTTCGACGACATGCGGCTGGTGCCGGTGATGGTGACATTCGCCGCAGGCGGCGTGATCGGCAGCTTCGAGAATATCGGCATCGTCGATTTCCGGCGCGACATCGCCTTCGAGAAGGAGTTCCTGCTGATGTCGGTGCCGCGCCTGGCCAGCGTGGCGGTGGCGATCGGCACAGCGTTCCTGTGGCGCAGCTACTGGGCGCTGGTGGCGGCCATGCTGGTCTCGGGCGTGCTGCGCACGGCCCTCGGCTACGTCATTCACCCGTTCCGCCCGCGCTTCGGCCTGTCCGCCTGGCGGCAGATCGCCGGCTTCTCCGTCTGGTCGTGGATGATGAGCATCCTCGGGCTGGTGCGCGACCGGATGGACAGCTTCGTCATCGGTCGGCTGCTCGGTGTCACCGAAGTGGGCCTCTATTCAGTCGGCACCGAAATCGCCACCCTGCCGGCCAGCGAGCTGATTGCGCCGCTGGCGCGGGCCTGCTTCTCCGGCTTTGCCGCGGCCCGCCATGCCGATGAGGACGGCCAGGTGATGCGCGATACCTACGTGCGGGTCATCGGCGGGTCCCTGCTGGTTTCGCTGCCGGCGGGCGTCGGCATTTCGTTGGTGGCCGATCCGGTCGTGAAACTTGCCCTCGGCCTGCGCTGGGCGGCGGCAACCCCGCTGGTCGAGGTACTCGGCGTGGCGATGTGCGTGACGGCGGTTGGCTACATCAGCTCGGCGATGCTCAATGCCCACGGCATTCTCAGGCGCCTGTTCGTCCTGCAGGTCGTGACCGGGATCATCCGTGTGCTTCTGGTGCTGCCGCTGGTGTGGCGCTTCGGGCTGCTCGGCGCCGCGCTGGCCGGCGCGCTGGCGACGGTGATCGAGCATCTGGGCTACCTCACGATGACGATGCGCCACCTCGCCCTGCCGTGGTGGCGGCTGCTGGCGCATCTGTGGCGCACGCTGGCCGCCTCGGCCGCGATGGCGGGCGGGCTCTGGGCCCTTGGCCTCGGCTGGAACAATGTGGCCGACGCCCCTGCGGCGACGCGCGCCTTGCTGGCGGCGGTGCCGCTGGGGGCCAGCTTCTATGTCGCCGCGGTGCTGCTGCTGTGGGTCGCTGCCGGCCGGCCGGACGGCCCGGAGCGGGATGCGCTGGCCATGGCGGGGCGGGTCTGGCGGGGCGGGGCGGCGCGGCTGCTGCGGCGGCTCAGAATGTCGGCGCGCGGTC
>JAGXAV010000390.1 GCA_018971455.1 Rhodospirillales bacterium | reverse complement strand
TCGTGCGCTGGGAATCCGGCCAACAATACGCCACCGCCGTCATTCTCGACCAGGTCGCCGGCTGGCGCCGTGGGCAGGAACCGCGTCTGGATGCCGGCCTGGCCGGGGCGCTGCGCGCCACGCTGGCGGCCTCGCCTGGTGATCCGGCCTTCGCCGCCGAGGCCATTCTGCTGCCGGGCGAGAGCTTCATCGCCGACCAGATGGCGGTCGCCGATGTCGAGGCCATCCATGCCGTGCGCAGCGCCCTCCGCCGCCAGATCGGCACCGAACTCGGCCCGCTGCTCCGCACCGTCTATGACCGCCTGACCGACCATGGCCCCTACGGCATCGACGGCGCGGCAATCGGCCGCCGGGCGCTGCGCAACGCCTGCCTCTCCTATCTCGCCGCCGCCGGCGATGAGGGCATCGCGCTCGCCAAGGCGCAGTTCGACGCCGACCGGAACATGACCGACACGCTCGCCGCCCTGATGGCTCTCGCCGCCAGCGACGCCGCCGCGCGGGAATCCGTCCTCGCCGCCTTTCATGCGCGTTGGCATGGCGACGAGCTCGTGCTCGACAAATGGTTCGCCATCCAGGCCACCTCGCCGCGCACGCAGACCCTCGACGAGGTGCGCCGCCTCTCCCGCCATCCCGATTTCGACCTGCGCAACCCCAACCGCGTGCGCGCCCTGGTCGGCAGCTTCAGCGCCGGCAACCCGGTCCGCTTCCACGACGCCTCCGGCGCCGGCTACGCCTTTCTCGCCGACACGGTCATGGCGCTGGACCCGATCAACGGGCAGGTGGCCGCGCGCATCATCAATCCGCTTGGAACCTGGCGCCGCTACGATTCCGACCGCGCCAGCAAGATGCGCCACCAACTCGAGCGCATCCTCGCCCTGCCCAAACTCAGCCGCGGCACCTACGAGAAGGCGTCGAAGGGCCTGGCGTCATGAAGCACCGCCCGGGCAGGCGCGCGCCGGCTTCATGGGCGCAACCTCAAGGGCTGGTCGGTCGATGCGGCGGCGAGACCGATCGCGGGCGCCGCATGGCACTCGGCGGCCAGCGATAGACCTGCGAGAACACGGCGTTGAAGCGCCGCAGACTGCCGAAGCCGGCGCGCAATGCGATGTCGGACATCGGCAGGCCCGTCATGTCCAGAAGGCGCTTGGCGCGTTGCACCCGCGCCGTTCGCGCCACGGCCGAAGGGGTTGCGCCCCAGTGGCGGATGAAAAGCCGGTGCAGATGCCGGCTCGTGATGCCGAGCCGATCGGCAAGGGCATCGACCGTGCCGTCCCCATCAAGCGCGCCTTCGGCGACGATCAGCCACACGGCACGCTCGATGGTGGCGAGGCTGTCCTTCCACGCCGGGCAGAAATGCGCCGTCTCGGGGCGGCATCGCAGGCACGGGCGGAACCCCGCGGCCTCCGCCGCCGCGGCGCTGGGCAGAAATTCGATTTTGCACCGAAATGGCTGCCGGACGGGGCAGACGCAGCGGCAATAGACGCCGGTTGTCCGCACGCCGATGAAGAACCGCCCGTCGAATGCCGGGTCCCGCTCCCGCCAGGCCCGCTCCCAAGGGTGTTCGCCGTCCTGCTCCATGCCCGCGATCATACAGGCTTTGCGCCTCCTGGGCCGGACGAGGTCCGATTCCGGCGAGCATCTGCTGGCCCGACGCGGCATACCCCGCGCTGGCACCGAGGGGGAGACTTGAATGCGCGGTGACGGCGGGATGTCTGGCACGGATTGGGCGCTGCTTGTCCTGCTTTCGGTGCTATGGGGCGGTTCGTTCTTCTTCTCGAAGATCGCGGTCGAGGGCCTGCCGCCGCTGACGCTGGTTTTCACCCGGTTCGCGGCGGCGTCGATCCTGCTGTACGCCGTGCTTCGCGCGACCGGGCAGCCTATCCCGACGACGCTGGCCGCCTGGCGCGGCTTTGCCGGCATGGGTCTCCTCAACAACCTGGTCCCGGCGGGCCTTATCGTCTGGGGCCAGACCATGATCCCGAGCGGGCTCGCCGCGATCCTTGTCGCGACCACCCCCATCTTCTCCATCCTGGCGACCCGGCTGATCGGGGTGGATGACAGGCCGACCGCGGGAAAGGCGGCCGGCATGGCCCTCGGCATCATCGGCACGGCGGTGCTGGTCGGCGCGAACGGTGCCGGCCTGTCCCGGCCCTCGGCCGTCGGTCTCGGCGCCTGCCTGGGTGCCGCCATATCGTACGGGTTCGCCAATGCGCTGGGCAGCCGGTTCCGCCGGCTGGGCATCGGACCCGCCGTCGGTGCCTTCGGGCAGATGACGATGACCTCGATCATGGCCCTGCCGCTCGCCCTGGCCATCGATCACCCCTGGCAGCTCGCCGTCCCGGGCCGGTCCGTTCTGCTCGCGATGATCGGCCTGGTCGTGCTCTCGACGGCGCTGGGATATGTGATCTTCTTCCGCATCCTCGCCAGCGCGGGCGCCACCAACATATCCCTGGTCACGCTGCTCATTCCGGTGAGCGCCGTCCTGCTCGGCGGCGCCGTGCTCGGCGAGACGCTGTCGGAATTCCAGCTTCTCGGCATGGCGCTTGTCGGTCTCGGGCTGGTCGCCATCGACGGGCGGGCATGGCGGACATTTCGGCGGGCGGGCGCGCCTACCCAATAATGGGCGCCGTTCCCGATGATCAGGGCCGCCATGCCGTCCCGCCCGCGCGACATTGTGCCGATCCCCGTTGCCGACCTATCGTGGCGGGGTGCGGTGATCGGGGATGCGGGTGATGCAGAACAGTGAGTTGGTCTGGCGGCTGGTTGACGAGAAGCGCGACGAGTTCGAGGCCCTGAGCGATCGTATCTGGGAGCGGCCGGAGATCGCCTACAACGAGTACAACTCGGTGGCCGAGCACACCGCGATGCTCGCGGCGCAAGGGTTTCGCATCACCGAAAACCTCGCCGGCATTCCCACGGCGGTGATGGGCGAGGCCGGCGAGGATGGGCCGGTGATCGCCATTCTCGGCGAATACGACGCGCTGCCCGGGCTGAGCCAGGAGGCGGGCGTCGCCGAGCCGCGGCCGC
>JAGXAV010000011.1 GCA_018971455.1 Rhodospirillales bacterium | reverse complement strand
GCGCCGGGCGGGTGCCTGGCGCGGCGGCTTCGTTGAAGGGGGTGGAGGGGCAGGGAATGTCTGCCCACATCATATGGGTATTAAATGCGTAATTGCAATCACTTGGGCGTAATTTGCGGCCAATAAACGTCCGGTTTTAGGGGGTCACCCGAACTGCTCGCGCAGCTCCTTGCGCCGGCGCTGATTGATGGTGTCGAGCATCATGGTGGCCTCGATTTGCCCAGCGCGGTTGTAATGCGCCTCGCTGACGGCCGGCGAGATGTTGAGCACGCGGGCGCCGAGTTCGGGCTGGTCCGGGGCGCGGAGTGCCGCCGTGGTGTCGAGGGCGTGACGGAAGCGGTGCGGGCCGAACTCCGTGCCGAAACGCACGCGCGTGCGGCGGAACACCATGGCCTGGAAGCCCTTGGCGGTGAGTGGCTTGCCGCTCTGCGTGGGCCACAGCGCCGCATGGTTGTGGCGCTTCAACAGCGCCGGCCGAACCACCGCCAGGTAGTGGCGCATATAGGGGGTCAGTTCCGCCGGCAGGAGAAAGCGGTCGGGCTTCTTGGTTTTCACCAGATGCGGGGGAAGATCGATCATGTAACGGTCACCCTGTTCCTTGAGTTCCTGGCCGACGCACAGCGCGACCATTGCCCTCAAGCGGCGCCCGCGGGCGGCCAGCATGGCCAGGATCAGCCCGTCGCGAAGGGCCAGCCGCGCAGCCAGGGTGTCGGGCGCCGCCATGGCCTTATCCATCATGCCCAGCGCCCAGGCGACCAGTACGCCGGCATCCGGCACCAACAGGTTGCGCCTGGTCTTGGGCAGCAGCGAATAGACGGTGACGCCGCCGAGCCGCACCACCTGGCCGGCATCAGCCTCGGGGGCCATGATCCTGACCGCCATGCGCAGCTCGGCGAAGCGTCCGATGATGGTGTAGGGCGCGTTGCCGGCCCTGCGCATGGACACAAAATACGCGCGCCGCAGCCGCTCGGTCATGAGGGCCATCAGGTCCGCCGACGGGTCGAGGCGCCCGCGCGCGGCGAGGAACGCCTGGTAACGGTCGTACCCCCTCAGAGCCTTGGCAACGGAGCTCGGGGAGAGATGGTCGGCGCACTTTGCGTCGTCGAACGGATCACCAGGGGTGGTGCCGGCAATCCAGGCTTCGCGGTCGCGCTCGCGCCAGCGCAGCAGCAGCCGGAGCAGCGGGGTCCGAGCCGGCACGGCGGCGCGCTCAGCGGCCATGGAAGGGCCCCTTGACCGCCGCCGGCTTGCTGCGCGCGGCGCGGCGGCCGATGGCCGTGCCGGTCGCCTTCTTGGAGTGGCTCGGCCGCTTGCGGTGGGTGCGGTTGATCTCATCGAGCATCTCGCAGGCGGCGTCGGTGTCCTCCTGGGCGTAATGGCGGCGCGCGGTCTCGGTGGAGGCGTGGGCGAGCAGCTGGCGCACCGCCTCCCAGCAGCCGGGATGCGCCGCCAGCAGGCGTTGGGCGGCCAGATGCCGAAATTGATGCGGGCTCAGCGCCACGCCGAGATGGTGGGCGGTGGTGTCCTTGATGGCGGCCCGCATCGCCTGCGGGGTGACCGGTCGGTTCCCGGTATCGTGCCCCGGAAACAGGTAGAGGCACCCCTGGCCGGCCACCGCCGGCCGGAAATCGGCGACCCACTCCGCCAGCGCATCGTTGATCTCCCGCGTGACGGGCATGACGATCTCGCGCGGCGTTTTAGCTTCTTCGGGGGGAATGCGGACGTGCGAGTTGCGGGTGTGCTTGGGATCGGGGCGCTGGAGGTGCTGGTCGAGGCGTAGCCCGATGAGGTTTGCCAGGCGGAGCGGAATGCCGGTCAGGAACTGGATGGCGAGGCCGCGCATGAAGATTCCGGCGGCCTGTTTGGGGTCGGTCGGGCGCATGCGGCGGGCGACCGCCTTCAAGGCGTCGGGCAGCTCCAGCAGCGCCGCCTCACGCTCGGGGGCGAGCACCGCCTCGATGGCGCGGTGGTTGTTCTCGGTCATGCCGGGGTAGCTCAGCTTAACCGGCTTGGCCCACCGCTTGATCTGCTCGACGGCCTTCGCCGGCAGGTGCGCGTGGTGCCTGGCGATGATGCGCAGCGCCTCGGCGACGTGCATCCCGGCCGCCGAAGGCTTGTCGCCGGCGCGCCGGTAGAGATAACGGATGATCGTCTTGGCGTTGTCGAGCGGCGTGACGAGGGTGGCCAGCGAGGTGATCTGTGCGATCGGGTAGCCGGACGCCACCAGTGCGCTGGCCGCCCAGCGGATGTGGTCGCGGCGGGTCCGGATTGACGAGGCTTTCAGCGGCTTCATCAACGGCGTAAGCGCACCGTCCTCTCCGCCGTCACCGTCACCATCCTCTCCGGCATCGTCCTCGTGATCGGGCGGGTCATCGAACAAATTGTCCAGCACCGAGGCGGCGAGGCGGGCGGCGAAGCTGTCGAGGTCGCGCACAAATTCCGCCGGAAAGGCGGTCTCGGGCAGCGTGTAATCCTTGGGGTTGGCGATCGGCGCGATCTCCTGGCCGGGCCAGTCGCCCAGGCGGCGGTGGCAGCGATTCCATCGCGAACGCACCTCTCCCACAAACTTTCGCGGCCGGCTGGTGAGGGTGCGCGCCTCGAGATATCCCGCGAAGGCCTGGAAGGTCGCCAGCTCGACCGCCTCGGGCGCGATCCCCCGGGCCGAGCAGTACTCCGCCAGCTTCGCCAACCCGGCACGTTCGAGCGCCGCGAGGCGGCCGAGCAGAGCGGCCCAGGCCGGGGCTCGCTCGATGTCATCGGCATCGATGACGTCGCAGCGGCGCAACACGAAGCGGAGGCCACTGAGGATGTTGCGCCAGCGACTGGTGGAGACGCCAAAGCCGGTGATGGGTTGGCCGATCAGACGCTCGCGCAGGAAGGCCGGTGTCAGCACGACATTGTCGGGCGGCAGGCCGGCGACCCGTGCGGCGGTGCGCAGGGCCGAGCTCAGATCGCGGCGGCGCTCCGCCGACAGGTCCTGCCAGCCGGCGACCAGTCTGAGGGCCGTGGCGATTGTCAGGGGCGGGGTGGAGTCCTGGACCTCTTCGGCTGGTGTGGCGGCATGAAAATCAAGCATATTTGTCTCCAGTGACAGTCGTTGACATTCGGTAGGACAGTCTACTCCAATCCCAGGCAAATTAGATTGGTATGTACTAACTATTGGACGCACATGCCCAAGCAATACAGTTAGTTATAGGCACAGTTTATTATCGACCGATGGTGGCTCGACACGCACCGCCACCTCACCCAGCGCCAGCTGCAGGGCATGCTCGACAAGCCGGCCGGCGATGAGCGCCTGGATGTCGGCAACCACGTAGAACCACCCTCGGCCGACCTTCACGGCGCGCAGCCGCCCGCGCGCATGCCAGCGACGCAGGGTGCGGGGATGGCGGCCGAAGATCTCGGCCGCCTGCGTGAGCGGCAGCAATTGCGGGAGGAGAGGGGCGCCCGCCATGGATGGCGCCGGCAGTGCCGGTGGCGGCACCGCCTCCGCGGCCGCCGCGGGATTGTGGCCGGGGTTACACATCGTCGGTGCCATGCGGGGAGGCGGCCGTGGAGTCGTCGGCCACGACCACCTGCAGCCGCCACTGTTCGCGGGCGGCCTGGCGCGCCAGCGCGCGCACCAGAGCGGTGAGAGGGGAGCCAGCAGCGACGGAGCCGGCGCCGTGGTGATCGGCCGGTGCGCCGGGGCGATCGGCAGCAGCGACGGTGGGCGGCGGGATCTGTGTGCGGCGCTCAGGGCGGGGCGTCTTGCGACGAGAGGTGAGGCAGCGGGTCATGGCCGGGTCTCCAAATGACCCGTGCCAAGGAGGCGCTCTTGGTTGCCGCGCATATGAAAACGTCCGCCAAGCCCACGACCAACTGACCGACTGCTCCTCGAGTCGACGCGGCCTGCTCGCCTTGACACGCAACCAGCGGCGGCTGGCCGTCGGCCGCGCCAGAATCCTGCTGCACCGAGCGGGCCTCGCGGTGGTTGATGGGAGGGTTGTCATGGAGCCCGTGCCAAGGAGGTCCGTAGGGTTGAGGCAACGGAAAGAGCTCGTCACAGGGCGGCGAGCCGCAAATTTCTAGCCCTCGACCACACACCGCCATTGACGCGCAACCAAGGCCGACACCCAGCGGTGGCGAAAAGCGCAGGCTGCGCGGCCGCGGGGATCAGTTTTCTGTCGCGCGCAACCAAGCTCCGTCACGCCGCATGCACGGGCCACGAGGCCCGTGCCGGGAGAATTGGGTCGCTCCGGCGGGGATGGCAGCACGAGCGCCGCCGGCACCCATCACGCGATCCTCACCCCGGGGCTCAGCGGGGAATGCCTCCTGCGGCGCGTGCGCGGCTCCGGCCACTCCGGCGCGCGGCGGCTGATCTGGTGGAACCAAGGGCAGCGGCGTGCCGTGACGACGCGCGAGACGACGGCCGGGTTCTCACCCCTAACGGGACCACTCCGACCCCCCTGACGGCCGGCACCGGCTCAAGGGATAGCTCGACCAAACGATGCCCTGACAAGGTCAGGCGGGCTGCAGCGCGGGGGCGCTAACCTCCAGCAGCGTCGGGAGACGCGGCACTGCAGGGCAGGCGGCCTGGCCCCTCCGATATCGGGGCAGTCGAGCGATAGGCCTATGGTGTCCCTGAGCTTCCGCGCGCCCATCAAGGCAACGCCACAAGATGGCAAAGCCGAGCCAGACCAGGCAGGGCAGGGATCGCGGAGGCGGAGGTGTGTACGCCGTCCCAGATGCCGAACTCGAACGGGTGTAGGGCTGTGTCTGAGGTGCGGAACGCGACGCGCCATTCGAATGTAAAATTACTCGAAACGGCCGGGGAGCGCAGGCATGGTCATTTGGTCGGTGTCGGCAAGGGTACGAACTATAATTTTTGTGCAAAGACCCGCGCGCTTGCCGATGGCGGCCAAGGTTGACAGCCGATTGGGTATCATAGCCATTATGTGGTGGATGTCGGCGCCGTCCTTCTCTCAGCCCATTTTATCCTGCGCGTCGACACGGCACATCAGCCACTCCTGCTGACGTTGCTCTCTCGGCACGATATCGGCATATTCACTCAGAGCGTCAATCCTCCAGCCTGTAGCCCACGCCGGGTTCGGTTTTCAGCTTGGCCGAGAACTCCGGTCCCAACTTCTTGCGTAGCTGGCCGATATATACGCGCAAGTAAGCCAGATCCTCGGTATGTGCTGGCCCCCAAATGGCGGTGAGGATCTGCCGGTGCGTGAGCACCCTGCCGGGATTGCGCGCCAGTAACAGAAGTAGCGCGTGTTCGCGTTTGGTAAGGACCAGCTTCTCACCGTTAAGCGCGGCGCCTTGTGGGCCGATGACCAAATTTTCGAGGACCAACTCCGGGCCGGGTGGTTCCTGTTGGCCCTTATGGCGCAACGACGTGCGGATGCGCGCCATCAACTCGCCCAGGCCAAACGGCTTTTCCACGTAGTCATCGGCCCCGGAATCGAGGGCGGTGATCTTCTCGGCCTCGCGGTCGCGAGCGGAGAGGATGATGACCGGCACGGAAGAGAATTCGCGCAAGCGGCGAAGCACTTCCTGGCCGTCCATGTCCGGCAGACCGAGGTCCAGCAATACGAGGTCCGGCGCGTTGGCGGCCACCACGCGCAAAGCCACCTCGCCGCGTTCGGCACGTAGTGGCTCGAACCCGGCAGCGGTGAGCGCTGGGCTCAGGAAGCGGTGGATCTGCGGCTCGTCATCCACCACCAGAATACGGCCCGAGACGATGTTCATGCGGCGGGAAGTTCCACGGCGATGATGGTGCCAGGAAGGCCATCGGCTGGCAGGTCGAGCCGCGGGCTTTGCGCCGAGATCCGCCCGTTCATCGCCTCGGTGAAGGCCTTGGCGATGGCGAGGCCCAGCCCGGTTCCGATGGCTACGCGGTCGCCCCTCGTGGCGCGGAAGAAGCTGTCGAAAACCGCCTCCAGTTCGTTGGCGGGGATGCCCACGCCTTCATCGGCCACTGCGAGGCGGACCTTATTCGCCTGACGTGCGGCTGTCACGGCGATGCGGCTGCCGGGCGGGGAGTATTTCACGGCGTTTTCGAGGATGTTCACCACCACCTGCTCCAGCAGCACCGGGTCGGCCAATACATGGCTGGCATCTGGCGTGATGTTCACCCCCGTATACTCTGCCCCCGGCACGCGAGAAATCGCCGCCTCTACCAAATCGGCCAGGCGCAGGCGCTCGTGCCGCACGGTCACGCCGCCCGCCTCCACCCGAGCCATGTCCATGATGTTGGAGAGGAACTTCGCCATCCGCGCCGTGTTTTGGCTGATGCTGGCGAGTAGATCGGCGCGGGTGGCGGGTGGCAGGGCCTCGCCGGATTGCTCCAGCGTCTCGGCGGCGCCGCGTATGGCGGTGAGGGGCGTGCGCAGATCGTGGCTCAGCGAAGAGAGCAGGGCGCTGCGGAGCTTCTGGCTGTCCTCCTGGGCTTGGGCGCGGGCGGTCTGCATCGTCATTTGGGCGCGCTCGATGGCCATGGAGGTTTGCCCCGCCAGCGTGGCCAGAGTTTGCGCCAGCGGTGATGACACGCCCCGGGGGTGTGCCCCCAGCACGCCAGCCACTTGGCCGTTAGCATGCAGGGGCAGGAAGCGCCACGGCACAGATGGTAGGGTAGAGGTGCCGATGCCGGTTTCCAAATCATGCACGGCGCACCACTCGGCCGCCGCTGCAGCTGCTTCGTCCAGCCTTGTTGTTTCCGGCACGCATGCCTCGGGCTCCAGGCCGCTCGTGCCCTGCATCAGCACGATGCCCGCACCGGTAATCGCCGCAGCCTCCTCCGCCGCACCGCGAAGGACATCGGACAGCGTGGTAGCACGGGAAAGGCGCTGGCTGAAGGTGGAGATGCGCCGCAGCGCTTCCACTCGTGCGGCGGCGGCGGCGGCTTCCAGGCGCACCCGCCCTGCTAGCTGGCCGGTGAGTAGGCCGACCAGCAGGAAGACCAGTAAGGCCACCACATCCTGCGGATCAGAGACAGAGAGGGTGTAGAGCGGCGGTAGGAAGAAGAAATTCCATAGCAGGAAGCCAAAGGCTGCGGTGAACAGCCCGGCATTGCGGCCCGAGCGGCTGGCCATTGCGGCGATAAGGCCCGTGAAGATCAGCCCCATCGCTTCTTGCGGGATGTAGTCTTTACCCAAATAGCCGATAAGCGTGACCACGCCGAGCAACACGCTGGCGAGCAGATAAGGCTCCAATGTTCCGTGGCGCACCGGGGCGGGAGGGCGCGGTGGAGGGGCAGCAGGCAAAGGCACCAGATGGAGGGTGAAGGCTGTCGCTTGGCGGCCCAGCGCTTCGGTGAGGCGCCGCCTGAGCCGCCAACGCGCCGCTACGCGGCCCATGACGATATGAGTGACGTTGGTGGCGGCAGCGTAGTCCAATACCGCCCGTGCTAAGTCTCGCGCGTTGACCGTGACGACCGTACCCCCGAGTTGCACGGCCAGATCCAGCGCCGCCTGCACTTGGGAGCTGTCCTCCCCGCGCTCGACAGTAAAGGCCACCAGCGGGGCACGCAGAGCATCTGCCAGCCTTGCTGCATGACGCACCACGTTCTGCGCCGATTCATCCGGCCCCACCAAGGCCAGCACGCGCTCGGCCACCGGCCAGGGGCCTTGGATGGCGGAGAGACGCATGTAGCTGACCACGTCCTTGTCGATACGCTGAGCGGCGCGGCGTAGTGCGATCTCGCGCAGCGCGTCGAGATTGCCCTCGCGGAAGAAGCCTTCCAGCGCGCGGCGGGCGACATCCGGGCGGTAGATATGCCCTTCCTGCAAGCGGGTACGCAGCTCGCCGGGGGGTAGGTCGATCAACTCGATCTCGTCCGCGAGGTCGAGCACGGTGTCGGGGACGGTCTCGGTCACGCGCACGCCGGTAATGCGCGCCACTTGATCGTTCAGGCTCTCCAGATGCTGGACGTTGACCGTGGTCCAGACATTGATCCCCGCCTCCAGAAGCTCCTGCACATCCTGCCAGCGCTTGGCGTGGCGCAGGCCGGGGGCGTTGGTATGGGCCAATTCGTCCACAAGCAGCAATTGGGGGTGGCGGGCCAGGGCCGCGTCGAGGTCGAATTCCACCAGCACCTGTCCCCGATACGGAACGGCGAGCCGGGGCAGCAATTCCACCTCGCCGAGTTTCTCCGCCGTGCCCGCGCGGCCATGGGTCTCGATCAGCCCAGCCACCACATCCACGCCCTTGCGGAGTTGGTCATGCGCGGCGGCGAGCATCTCCCAGGTTTTGCCCACGCCTGGTGCTGCCCCCAGAAAGATCTTCAGATGGCCGCGTCCGGTTTGGCGCAGGCTGGCGAGCAGCGCGTCGGGGTCCGGGCGGGAGTCCTCCGGGCGGGACTTTTCCATAAGCTGTTATGATGCGGGCAGCGCGTCCAGCACAAGGTTGAGCCGCAACACGTTGACATGATCCAGCCCAACAATGCCGAAGGCGGCGTGATGCGTCATCCTGTTAACCAGATCCACCACCGTGTGCGTGGGCAGATGCCGCGCGGCGGCGACGGCAGGCGCTTGGCGAAGGGCGTTGGCCAAGGAGATATCCGGGTCCAGCCCTGAGCCGGAGGCGGTGACGGCATCGGCCGGCACTGGGCCGGGGCCAAAGGCCTTCGTGTAAGCAGCCACGCGTTGTTGCACGGCGGTGAGCAGAGAAGCACTGGTGGGGCCAAGGTTGGAGGCGCCGGAGGTGCTGGCGTCATAGGACGTGCCGAGCGCCGAGGGGCGTGGGGCGAAATAATTCGCCCCGGTGAAATTCTGCCCGATGATAGCCGAGCCGATGATTTTGCCGTTCTGCCTGATGAGCGAGCCATTGGCCTGCCAGGGCAGCGCCGCCTGCATCGCGCTAGTGAAGGCCTCGGGCACAGCCAGCCCCAGGATAAGGGTGAAGAGAACGACCAGCGAGATTGCCGGGCGAAGTTCGCGGAGGATCAGCATTGTCCTGCTCTTTTACGAGAAGATATTGAAGACGCCGAGCGCCATGTCGATAAGCTTGATGCCAGCGAAGGGGGCCACGAGGCCTCCCAGCCCATAGACCAAAAGGTTGCGCTTGAGCAGCGCCGCCGCCCCGACGGGCCGGAATTTTACGCCGCGCAGCGCCAATGGCACCAGGGCCACGATGATGAGCGCGTTGAAGATGACGGCGGAGAGGATTGCGCTCTCCGGCGTGCGCAGGTGCATCACGTTCAGGGCACTGAGCTGAGGGTAAGTGATAACGAAGATCGCGGGTAAGATCGCGAAATATTTCGAGATGTCGTTGGCGATGGAGAATGTGGTGAGTGCGCCCCGCGTGATGAGCAGCTGCTTGCCAATCTCCACGATCTCGATCAGCTTCGTCGGGTCGCTGTCGAGGTCCACCATGTTGCCCGCCTCGCGCGCGGCCTGGGTGCCGGTCTGCATCGCAACACCGACGTCTGCCTGGGCGAGCGCCGGGGCGTCGTTGGTGCCGTCGCCGCACATGGCGACGAGGCGGCCCTCGCCCTGAACCATGCGGATATAGTCGAGCTTGTTCTGCGGCGTGGCCTCGGCGATGTAGTCATCCACCCCCGCCTCGGCGGCGATGGCGGCGGCGGTAATGCGGTTATCGCCGGTCACCATCACCGTGCGGATGCCCATGGACCGCATCGCGGCAAAACGCTCCTTGATGCCGGGTTTGACGATATCCTTCAGCTCGATGAGCCCCAGCAGCTTGCCATTGGCAGTGACCGCCAGCGGGGTGGACCCGGCCCGGCCGATGCGCGTCGCCGCCTCGGCGAAGGCGGCGCCGCCCTCCACGCCCAGCGACTTCAGCACGGAGTCCACAGCACCCTTGCGATAGCTCTGTCCCGCGAAATCCAAGCCGGACATGCGGGTATTGGCCGAGAAGGGGATGACGGTCGCACTTTCCGAGCGTTGCGGCACTATGTTGTACCGTTCGCGCGCCAGGGCCAGGATGGAGCGACCCTCCGGTGTGTCGTCGCCCAAGCTGGCCAGGGCGCAGGCTTCGGCGAGGTCGCGCTCGGCCGCACCGGAAACGGGAAAAAAAGCCGATGCCATGCGGTTGCCGAAGGTGATGGTGCCGGTCTTGTCTAGCAGCAGAGCATCCACGTCGCCCGCCGCCTCCACGGCGCGGCCCGAGGTGGCGACGACGTTGAAGCGCACCAGGCGGTCCATGCCCGCTATGCCGATGGCCGAGAGCAGCCCGCCGATGGTGGTGGGAATGAGGCAGACCAGGAGCGCCGCCAGCACGGGGATGGAGAAGCTGGTGCCCGAATAATGCCCGAACCCGACCAGCGTGATCACGGCGATGAGGAAGATCAGCGTCAGCCCTGCGAGCAGGATATTAAGTGCGATTTCATTGGGCGTCTTGCGCCTCTCAGCGCCTTCCACCAGCGCGATCATACGATCGAGGAAGGTAGAGCCGGCATCGGCGGTGATACGCAGCACCAGCCAGTCGGAGACCAATTGCGTGCCGCCGGTCACGGCCGAGCGGTCGCCGCCCGCCTCGCGCACCACGGGGGCGGATTCACCGGTCACCGCGCTCTCGTTCACACTGGCGACACCTTCGATCACCTCGGCATCCGAGGGGATGATGTCCCCTGCCTTGACGAGTACGATGTCTCCCTGGCAAAGATCGGACGCTGGGGTGAGTTTGAAGATCGCGCGGTCGCGCGGATCAACCAGCAGCTTGGCCATGGTCTCCGAGCGGGCGCGCTTGAGGCTCTCGGCCCGCGCCCGGCCACGACCCTCAGCCATAGCCTCGGCGAAGGTGGCGAACAGCACCGTCAGCCACAGCCAGATGGCGATGACCAGCGGGAAGCCATAAGGCTGATGTTGGACAATGTCCTCAACCGCAACGAAGCTGGTCAGCGCGGAGATAATTTCGGTGAAGAAAATAACCGGGTTGCGCATCAGCGTGACCGGGTTGAGCTTGGCGAGTGAATCCAGCGCCGCCCGACGGATGATCGCGCCGTCGAACAGCGACATGACTTCAGCATGTGCCATTTTCAGAAGGCCTTTCCAGCATGGAGGAGGAAATGCTCGGCGAGCGGCCCCAGCGTGTCGGCAGGCATGAATTGCAGGCCGCCAAGGATGATGATGACGCCAATAAGCAGGCCGATGAACAGCGGGCCGGTGGTGGGGAATGTGCCGGCACTCTCGGGGAGCTTGGGCTTGGCGGCGAGCGAGCCGGCGATGGCCAGAACCGGGATCATGAAGGCAAAGCGGCCGAACAGCATGGCCGCACCCAGTCCGTAATCGAGCAGCGGTGTGTCCGCCGAGAGCCCGGCGAAGGCGCTGCCGTTATTCTCGGTGGCCGACGTCCAGGCATAGAGCATCTCCGAGAGCCCGTGCGGCCCGGTATTGGCGAGCGAACCGACGCCGGAGGCGGTGATGAGCGAGAAGCCTGCACCGGCCAGGATGAACAACGTGAGGATCAGCACGCCGAGCATGGCGAGCTTGATCTCCTTCTCCTGAACCTTCTTGCCCAGATATTCCGGCGTGCGCCCGACCATCAGCCCCGCCACGAACACCGAGAGAAGGGTGAAGACGATGACCGTGTAGAATCCCGAGCCCACGCCGCCGGGAGAGACCTCGCCGAGCTGCATGAGGAACATCGGGACCAGCCCGCCGAGGGGGGTGTAGCTGTCGGTGAAGCTGTCCACCGCGCCGGTGGAGGTGCCGGTGGCGGAGACGTTGAAGGTGGTGCTGGCGGGGATGCCGAAGCGAACCTCCTTGCCCTCCCAGTTGCCGCCGCTCCGCGCGACGCCCGCCGCGGTATGCAGAGGATTGCCCGCAGCCTCGGCCGCGTAGGCGCCCACACAGCCCAGCGCTAGGATGATGGCCATGGCCGCCATCAGGGTGCGGCCCTGGGCGGTTTCCTTCACCATGTGGCCGAAGGAGATGGGCAAGGCGAAGCCGATGACCAGGAGCAGCCAGTTCTCCAGCAGGTTGGTCCAGGCGTTCGGGTTCTCGAACGGATGGCCTGAATTGGCGTTGAAGAAGCCGCCGCCATTGGTGCCGAGCTGCTTGATGGCCTCCTGTAGTGCGACAGGGCCGATGGCGATGGTCTGCGAGCCGCCCTGCAGCGTGTGGCCGGAAATGAAGGGCGCGAGGGTTTGCGGGCAGCCCGCCACTACCAGCAGCACGGCGGCCACCAGGGTGATGGGTAGCAACAGATAGAGGGTGATGCGCGTGAGATCGACATAGAAATTGCCTAGACTCTTGAGCGCGCTGGCGGTGAAGGCGCGCATCACTGCGGCGGCTGCGGCGATACCTGCGGCGGCCGAGAGAAACATGTGCACGGCAAGGCCGAGCATCTGCGCGCCGTTGGAGATCTGCCCTTCCGGCAAGTAAGCCTGCCAGTTGGTGTTGGTGGTGAAGCTCGCCGCCGTGTTGAAGGCGAGGCGCGGCGACATTCCGGCAATATGTTGCGGATTGAACGGCAGGTAATATTGCAATCTCAGAATGCCATAGAGCAGAAAGAAATGGATGAGGCTGAGTAGCAGAAGCGCCACCGCATAGGCTTGCCAGGTCATGGAGCGGGTTTCATCCACCCCTGCTAGGCGGTAAAAACCAAGCTCGACCGGGCGCAGCCAGGTCACCCGTCTTTCGAAGATGGCCGCCATGTAGCGTCCGAGTGGAAAAGCCGCCCCAAGCACCAGCGCGAACACCAGCGCGATATAAAGCATCCCCTGGGTTGTCATGTTATTGGGCTTTCAGAAATCTTCGGGGCGCAGCATGGCCCAGATCATGTAAACCAGAAGTCCGGCGGAAATGAAGCCGCCCAATGTGAGGTCGAGCATCACACGCGCTCCGCCATGGGGACGTAGAGGAAGAACAGCGTGAAGATCGCGAGACCGGATAGGATGGCGATGATGTCGCTCACGGAGAGCCTCCTTTTCGGCCTGGGAATGTGAGGCGGGAGGCGTAAACTTCACATCCGGAATTGGGGCGCCGTGCATAAAGGGCACATAAAGTGGGTTAGTAACCTTGCGGATATGTGCGGCAGAGGAAGAAGGGACTCGGCGCTAGGATCGCCATTTTGGTTCCATGGCGGTCGTCGGCGGGGAATCAAAATGTCGAGCAGTGGCGCCAGTTCCTCCGGCACCATGTGCCGCGTGCTCTGCAGTATGTTGCCGGAGAGAACGAACGCAAAAGCTGGATCGGCACGGTTCCCGTCAGTGGATTTGGTCTCCAGCAGAGCCGCAAGTGTGCCGACGTTTTTCCATACAGGCACCACTATCGCCCGTACGGCCGCTACCGCGTCTCCGAGACGGATGGCAGCGGCCTTGATTTCTGCCAGCCTGTCCGGCGAGCACCTGGCAGGGGCAGCGGTTTCGTTGATTTTTGCCGTTACCTTCAGCATGCGCCCCCGCACACTACTCCGTAGTGCGCTTCAATGGGTGTGCCCCTCGCTCGCGGGGATGAACCGCGTCATAGCCCGCGCGGAAAACGGGCCAGTTAGAGCGTGATCTTTTTGCGCTGAAGCGTATCCTGCCCTGCATGGCTGAGATAATCTGCGCACTCTGAGGGGAGTACTCTTTGACGAGGTGACCGATGCGGTTCCAGCAGGGCGCCTCGATGCGGTCCGAGCGAAGCTCGGTGAGGAAGGTCATTGTCGTCCAATGTCTGTGCGGCACCCGGCCGATCAGGTGCCGCCCGCGCGGGGTGCAGCCGAGTGTGCGGGTCGTGTTGGTCTTGGCCCAGGTTTCATCGACAAACACCAGGCGCCGGGATTGATGCTCCGCTGGGCGGCGCCAGCGCTCGCGCTCAGGTGCGACGTCAGGCCGCTGCTGTTCGCCGGCGTGTAGGTTTTTTATGAAAGTAAGCCCCTCGCGGGCCAGAAAGCGCCACACCACGCCACCGCACCATAACCCACCCGCAGCCCGCGCACCTCGCCAGACTTGGCGCGAAGCGCGCGCACGGTCAGGTCCGGCGCGGCCGCTACACGGGCAAGCAGCCAGTCGCGCTCAGCCAGTAGCTTGAATCAGAAATCACCCGCTGCTTGAACCCTGAACCAATTCCACCATAAAAAATCACACCCTAATGCCAGTCACTGTTTGAATGAAAATCACGCCTTCTTCGTTAAAGAGCCAGCTGATCGACGGGCCATCGTAATTTGGAAGTCTTCAAGATTGAGGTTCGGTATAAGTGGTCTCGTCTCCCCGCAACCATACATCAAGCCCGTAACTCAATCGAGTTACGGGCTTCTTGATTCAACCAAGCCCCGAACACCAAATGCCGAACTGCGCGATCGCGACGCGCGCCTGGAGGGGTGGCCAAAGTTGTCAAGAGACTTGACAAACCGATCCTGACGCCACGAAATGCCCGCCAGGTTTGGGGCAGGGCATGACACACGAACATCAGCGCGCCATGCGGCTGGCGCTTACGCGGCGCCTGCCGGCCCCGGTGATGACGATTGTCGCGCGCGATTTTGTGGCCTGGTTCAACGATGAAGACCGGACATTGTCGAGCGACGAGCTGGTCCGCGCGGCGGCCGACCATCGTGCGGACGTGCTGCTCGTCATGGCCATGGACCGGGTCGATGCGGACGTCATCGCCCGGCTGCCGGCGAGCGTGCGCGTCATCGCGACGTTCTCCGTTGGCCACGAGCACATCGATCTCGCCGCCGCGCGGGCGCGCGGCATTGCCGTGCTCAGCACGCCGGATGTGCTGAGCGACGCCGTCGCGGACATGGCCATGCTGCTGCTTCTGGCTGCCGCCCGCCGCGCACGCGAGGGCGAGGCGCTGATCTACCAGCGCCGCTGGACCGGCTGGTCTCCGACGCAGCTCATCGGCCGCGATGTCACCGGCGGGCGGCTGGGCATTCTTGGCATGGGGCGCATCGGCCGCGCGGTGGCGCGGCGGGCCCATCATGGCTTCGCGATGCAGATCCACTACCACAACCGCAACCGCCTCGATGCCGGGCTCGAGGATGGCGCGACGTTCCACTCCGGCCTCGAGACATTCCTGGCGGCCAGCGATTTCCTGGTCCTGGCGGCTCCGGCCTCGGCGCAGACGCAGGCGATCCTGAATACGCGAACCATCGCCGCCCTGCCGGATGGGGCCGTGATCGTCAACATCTCGCGCGGCGGGCTGATCGAGGACGCGGCGCTGATCGACGCGCTGCGCCGGGGCAAGCTGTCCGCCGCCGGCCTCGACGTGTTCAACAACGAGCCGGAGATCGATCCCGGCTACCTCACCCTTCCCAACGTGTTTCTGCAGCCCCACCAGGGCAGCTCGACGATCGAGACCCGCGTGAGGATGGGCGAGGTGCTGCTCGACAGCATCCACCGCGCGGCCTCGGGCCAATCCGTCGCCAACCGGCTCGTCTGATCCGCTGATCCCAAGGAAACATCGAAGGAGTTCGTCATGCTCGACGACCTGAATCCGGCGCGG
>JAGXAV010000389.1 GCA_018971455.1 Rhodospirillales bacterium | reverse complement strand
GAAGCGCGCGGTGGGGGCACGGCTCGCTTGCGCCTCCTCCACCAGGTGCAGCATGCGGGCAACGGTGTTGTCCGCGACCGTCCGCGTCACCCGCATCTGCACGGCGCCGGTGCCGTTGATGCTGCCCGCGACCAAGGTATCACCTTCGGCTTTCGGCACCGGGAAGGACTCCCCGGTCACCGGACTCTCATCGGCTTCCGTGCATCCCTCCAGGACGGTGCCGTCGGTAGGCACTCGATCGCCCGGTCGCACCAGCACCACCTGGCCGACCTGCAACGCCGATGCCGGCACCTCGCGCGGCGCACCGTCTTCCACCAGCAGCGCGGTCCGGGGGTTAAGCGCGGAGAGGGCCCGGATGCCGGCCCTCGCGCGGCCTGCGGCAACCCCCTCCAGTACTTCGCCGGCGGTGAACAGCAGGACCACCACCGCCGCCTCGGCCGGGGCGCCGATCAGGACGGCGCCGAGCGTCGCGACCGACATCAGCATCTCGATGCTGAACGGGGTGCCGGCGCCGGCAAGCCGGATCGCCTTGGTCCCGAAGAACCCTAGGCCGAGCACAGCGGCCGGGAGTTCGGCCCACCTGCCCACGGCCGGGACGGTGCTGGCCGCAACCAGCCCGCCCAGTATCAGGCTGCCGAGCGCCAATAGCAGGCGCGCCTTCCCGGTTGTCCACCAGGCCGGCTCGGCGTCGGCGGCACTGTCTGCCACGCCGGTGACCGCGCTCACGAGTGCGGGCGCAAAGGCGTGAATTTCGAAGCCGAGGCTGCGGACCCGTGCCTCGATGGCTGCGCGCGGCGTCGCCGCCTCGTCCAGCCGCAAGGCGAGGGTCTGGCTTTGGAAGTCGAGGCGCACGCCATCCGCGCCGCCGAGCCGCCTGAGCGCCGTCTCGATCGTGCTGGCGCAGCTTGGGCAGTCCATTCCGCCAACGCGGTAGCGCAGCGCGATCCTGGTCGGTGTGGCTGGGGCATCCATGGCGAGGTCCTTGCGCGTGCTGCTCGCCGCCCGATATGGGACCTGTAGCGACTGTAGGTTCAAGGGGGTTGCGGCATGGCCCGACCGGATGACATGGCGTTCTCGATCGGTGACCTCGCCACGGGCAGCGACACGAAGGTCGAGACGATCCGCTACTATGAGAAGGTTGGCCTGATGCCGAAGGCGGCCCGCACGGCCGGCAACCACCGTGTCTATACGCGCGCGCACGCCGATCGCCTGGCCTTCATCCGACATAGTCGTGAGCTCGGTTTCCCGCTGGACAGCGTGCGGGCACTGCTGACCTTGGCGGACGATCGGGAGCGACCCTGCGCCGAAGTGGATGCCATCGCCCGCGAACACCTGGCCGCGGTGCGAGACCGCATCGGGTTGCTGCGGACCCTTGAGGCTGAGTTGTCCCGCATGCTCGATCGGTGCGGCCGCGGCCAGGTGGCGGATTGCCGCGTCGTCGAGGTGCTGGCCGATCGGACGCACGCGCATTGCCTGTCGCCAGAGCATCGGGGGCCCAGGTTGAGAGAGGTGCCCACGCCAGGCGGCAAACCGTGATGGTTGTGCGCAGCCAGGGCGGCTTCGTTTCCCCGGCCAGGCGTTCAGTCGGATAGAGGGGCGTAGAAGTCGCAATAGCCCATCGGGCTGATGCGGCCCTGCACGAGCTGGCAGCTGCCCGCTTGCATCATGCCCGGGCCCATGGTCCCGCCCCTCATGCCGGAGCCAGCGGCCCCGCCGGGCGCGATGAAATACTTGCACATGCCACACATCCGCCCGTTATTCGGCCGGTCCTGGTACCGCGCTGCCTGCTTGGTGGCCTTGGGCGCCGTCGCGCCGGCTCGGCGCAGCGACAGTCCGGCGATCCCGGCAAGAACCGCAAGGCGCCCCAGCCAGACACGCCGCGAGACGTTTGACATTGCAGCCTCCTTCGCTGTGGTCGCCTTTTACGTCAGGGTTGAGAGATCAGGCGTCGCTTCGCCTCGTATTCGGCCTGGTCGATCTCGCCACGTGCGAAACGCTCGTTGAGGATGTCGATCGCCGCCCGCCCAGGCGGCAGAGGGGATGGCGGCGTCTGCCATGGGCCGCCGACCCATCGGACCACCACGACGATGGCCGCGACCACTGCCGCGAGCATGAGGAGCATGAACAGCGGCCCGAGGATCATGCCGCTCCATCCCCAGCCCCACATCATTTGCGGGCCGTAGCCGTAGGGCCCAGCTGGGGTCTGAGCCCAGGCGTCAGCGGGTATCAGAGCGGTGGCCGCAAGCAATGCAGCGGCACCTCGGCAGGAACGCATCATCCTGGAATCTCCTTCTCCTCGCGTTTCCGCTCTCTTTCTCCGGGGCATCCCTAACCCCAGCGTATCTCCGTGCCGATATGGGACGCATCACCGCGGCCGGCCATTGCGGCGCTACCGGGACGGGGATCGCAGCGGTACAATCGAGGCGGGCGTCCCCCTGACCGTATCCGGCGGCACCAGGTCAGTCTCGAAGAAGGCGCAGTCGAAGCGGTGCGGCGCCGTTGCGGAAAGGCCCGAGAGGTAGTCGTCGACCCGTCGATAGCCGATCCGCTGCTGCCACGCCACGAACGCAGCCCGGTCCCGCCATGTGGTCAACAGACCGCACCGCTCGTCATCCGCCAGAACGAGCACAGCCACCACCCCGGGGTTCGCCCATACCGCGACGGCCAACTCGCTCAGCGCTTCGCGCACGCCGGCGATATCGTCCAGGCCGCGGTCGCAGGCGATCAGGCTGAGATGGAACGGCATCGCCGCGTCATGCCGGCAGGGTCGCGACCGGCCGGCCCGCGGCCCACCATTCCGGGTAGCCGTCCACCAACCGGCGCGCCTCGAAACCACGTGCCCGCAGCGCTGCCACCGCCTCGAACGCATACACGCAATACGGACCGCGGCAGTAGGCTACAATGGTGCGATCGGTCGGCAGCGCATCGAGCCGCCGCGGCAAGTCGGCGAGCGGGACGTTCACCGCGCCCGGGATGTGACCGGCGGCGAATTCCTCGACCGGACGCACGTCGATCAGCGTGACCAGGCCGGCGCGCAGCCGCTCGGC
>JAGXAV010000388.1 GCA_018971455.1 Rhodospirillales bacterium | reverse complement strand
GCACCTCGTTGGCGGTGGCGAGGGCGGGATCGCGCAACTGCTCGGCGGTGAAGTTGGTCTGCATTTTCGGGCTAGACTCCGGCGAACATGCGCCCGGGGTTGAGGATGCTCCGGGGATCGAAGGCGGCCTTCACGCGGCGCGTGATGGCGGCCAGCGCCGGCGCCTCCGCGGGGATCACATCGACCGCCGCGCGCAGCGCCGCGGGCGCGCGGAACAGCGTGCAGGTGCCGCCGGCCGCGCGGGCGGCCGCTGCCACGGCGGCATGGGCCGCCACACTCGCGGGCCCGGCGATCCACACCAGCCCGCCGCCCCAGTCGAGAAACCAGCGCGCGTCCAGGGCGCGCGCGGCTTCGGCCGCCACCACCGGCCCGCGCGAGGGGCGCACGCTGACGCGCCAGATCGCGCCGCTCTCGCCGGCCAGCGGTGTCGCGTCGCGCAGCGCCGCCCAGGCCGCGCGCGTGGCGCCCTCATCGAGGATCTCGGCCGCCCCGAACGCCGCCAGCTCGTCGCGCAGCCGCTGCGTGCGGTAGGCGACGGAGGCCGGGAAATCCTCGATGCGCGCCAGCGTCACCGCGCCGTCGAGCCAGGCCAGTGCTGGGATGCGCGCGGCCATGTCGGCCGGCAGATGGGCCGCACCCGAAACCGCGTAGGGCGAGCCCAGGGCCGCCGCCAGCGCCGCCACGCCGCGCGCCGCATCGAGCCCGCACAGCACCAGCGTGGCGCGGCGCTCCGGCGCGGGCAGCACCTTCAGCGTGATCTCGGTTATCACCGCCAGCGTGCCGTGGCTGCCGGCGAGCAGCTTGCACAAATCGAGCCCGGTGACGTTCTTCAGCACCCGCCCGCCGGAATGGATCCGCTCGCCGATCCCGTTCACCGCCCGCACGCCCATCACATGATCGCGCGTGGCCCCCCAGGCGACGCGGCGCGGGCCGGACAGATGGGCCGCCACCACGCCGCCGAGGGACTGCGGCGCGGTGCTGGCGAAGAGGGCCGAGAAATCGGGCGGCTCGGCGATCAGATGCTGGCCGTGCCCGGCCACCGCCTGCTCGATCTCGGCCAGCGTCGTGCCGGCGCGGGCGGAGAGAATGAGCTCCTGCGGCGAATAGAGCGTGATGCCGCAGAGCGCCCGCGTGGACAGCCGGCGCGACGCGGCGACGGGGCGCAGCAGCCCCGCCTTGCTGGCATTGCCCTCCACGGCGAGCGTCTCGCCGGACCGGTGGGCGGCCGCCACCGCCGCGGCGAGGGCGTCCTCGTCGGCCGGAACCAGGGGCGCGCTCATGCCGCGAGCGGCACTTCCGGCTTGAGGGGGAACACCTTCGACGGGTTGAGCAGCCAGCCGGGGTCGAAGGCCGATTTGATGCGGCGCTGCTGCTCGAGCTCGATCTCGCTGAACTGCACGCCCATCAGGTCGCGCTTCTCCACGCCCACGCCATGCTCGCCGGTGAGGCAGCCGCCCACCTCGACGCAGAGCTTCAGGATGTCCGCGCCGAAGGTCTCGGCGGCGTGGAAACTCGCCGGGTCGTTGGCGTCAAACATGATGAGCGGGTGCAGGTTGCCGTCGCCGGCATGGAAGATGTTGGCGACCTGCAGGCCGCAGGCGGCACTCATCTGCGCGATGCGGCCGAGCACCTCGGCGAGGCGCGAGGTCGGGATGGTGCCGTCCATGCACAGATAGTCCGGGCTGATGCGCCCGACGGCGCCGAACGCCCCCTTGCGGCCCTTCCAGATGGCCAGCGACTCCTCGGCCGAGGCCGAGACGCGCAGGCTGATCGGGTCGAAATTGCGGCAGATCTCCTTGATGCGCCCGAGCAGGAAATCCTGCTCCTCGGTGCTGCCCTCGACCTCGATGATCAGCATCGCCTCGGCATCGAGCGGATAGCTGGCATGGGCGAAGGCCTCGCAGGCATGGATCGCCGGACGGTCCATGAATTCGAGCGCCACCGGAATGATGCCCGACGCGATGATGGCGTCCACGCAGGCGCCGGCGACCTCGTTGGCGCGGAACGCGGCGAGCATGGCGCGCGCCCCCTCCGGCCCGCGCAGGATGCGCACCGTCACTTCGGTGACGATGGCAAGCTGTCCCTCGCTGCCGGTCAGCAGGCCGAGCCAGTCATAGCCGGCGGCATCCATGTGCGCGCCGCCGATGTCGATCACCTGGCCATCGACGGTGACGATGCGCAGGCCGAGCAGGTTGTTGGCGGTGACGCCGTAGCGCAGGCAATGCGCGCCGCCCGAGTTCATGTTGACGTTGCCGCCGATCATGCAGGCGAGCTGGCTCGACGGGTCGGGCGCGTAGAAGAAGCCGCGCTCCTGCACCGCCTGGGTGATGCCGATATTCGTCACGCCGGCCTGCACCACGGCACAGCGATCGGCGTAGTCGATCTCCAGGATGCGGTTCATGCGCATCAGGCCGAGCACGACGGCATCCCCCATCGGCAGCGCGCCGCCGGACAGGCTGGTGCCGGCGCCGCGCGGCACCACGCGCACGCCCTCGCGGTGGCAGAACGCCATCACGGCGGCCACCTGCTCGGTGGTCTCGGGCAGCGCGACGGCGAGCGGCATCTGCCGATAGGCCGCCAGCGCGTCGGTCTCGTAGGGCTTCATGCGCACCGGCTCGCCGATCACGCCGGTCTCGGGCAGCAGGGCGCGCAGCCCGGCCAGAATCGCCGGGCGGCGGGCCAGCACGTCGTCCTTGGGCGCGGGCTGGGCGATCACGGCGTCTCCTCCTGGTCCGCTGGACCTCGATTCCGCTGGGCCTTCAGTCCGTTTGGCCGTCAGGGGCGGCCATCCGCAGGCCGCCTGGCATCAGGACCGAACCCGAAGGAATGTGAGGCGGAACGCCACGGCCCGCAAGACGCAGAAAACCCCGGAGAAGCCTCTCCGGGGCGGGGGCCGGCGCAGGGGCCGTCGTGCGACGGCCGGGCGGATCAGCCCTGGCGGGCCTTCATGCGCGGGTTCTTCTTGTTGATCACGTAGACGCGGCCATGCCGGCGCACCACGCGGCAGTTCTTGTCGCGGGTCTTGGCCGATTTCAGGCTGTTGCGGAT
>JAGXAV010000387.1 GCA_018971455.1 Rhodospirillales bacterium | reverse complement strand
GGCGACGCGGCCGGAGATCTCGCTGGACATCGTGGCTCCGTATGGTTTCAGGCGGCGAGGCGCTGGCGGGCGGCGGCGTATTCGGCGCCGATCCGCGCGATGAGGTCAGCCGCCGGCACGACGGCATGGACGGCGCCGATGCCCTGGCCCGAGCCCCAGATATCCTTCCATGCCTTGGGCTTGTCGGCGGCGAAGCTCATCTTCGAGGGATCGGAAGTTGGCAGGTTGTCCGGGTCGAGCCCAGCGCGCGCCAGGCTGGCCTTCAGATAATTGCCGTGCACGCCGGTGATGAGGTTGGTGTAGACGATGTCGGCGGCCGAACTTTCGACGATCATCTGCTTGTAGGCCGGCACGGCATTGGCCTCCTGCGTCGCGATGAAGGCCGATCCGATATAGGCGAAATCGGCGCCCATCGCCTGCGCCGCGAGCACCGCGCCGCCGGTGGCGATCGCCCCCGAAAGGGCCAGGGGCCCGTCGAACCAGGCGCGGATTTCCTGAATCAGCGCAAAGGGCGAGGTGGTGCCGGCATGCCCGCCGGCGCCGGCCGCCACGGCAATCAGGCCGTCAGCGCCCTTCTCGATCGCCTTGTGGGCGAAGCGGTTGTTGATGACGTCGTGCAGCACGATGCCGCCATAGGAATGGGCGGCCTGGTTGACGTCCTCTCGCGCGCCGAGCGAGGTGATCATGATCGGCACGCGGTATTTCACGCACATGGCGATATCGTGATCGAGCCGCTCATTGCTGCGGTGGACGATCTGGTTCACCGCGAAGGGGGCGGCGGGCCGGTCCGGGTGCTTTGCGTCATGCTCGCCAAGCTCGCCCGTGATGCGCTTGAGCCATTCCTCCAGCATGTCGGCGGGCCGCGCGTTCAACGCGGGAAAACTGCCGACAATGCCGGATTTGCACTGCGCCAGCACGAGCTCCGGCGTGGAGACGATGAACATCGGCGAGGCGATGATCGGCAGGCGCAAATGTTGCAGCACGGGGGGAAGGGGCATGCGGGCTCTCACGGCGGGGACGATGCGGGGCATACTGCCATGGCTGGCGCCCCCGCGTCCAAGAGGAGGGTTGCGCCGGGCGGTTGCCCGGGACGATTGACGCCGTCGCGCCGGGCTCGTCAAATTGCCCCAACGCGCGGCGGCCGGCTGGTGGAGCCGGCGAGACCCGTCATGGAGGAACCCGATGGAGCTGAGCTTCACGCCGGACGAGCTGGCCTTCCGCGAGGAGGTGCGGCGGTTCTTCCGTGGCGAGATCCCGCAGGCCCTGCGGCGGAAGGTGCTGGAGGGGCAGCACCTGACGAAGGACGAGATCGTCACCTCCCAGCGCATCCTCAATGCGCGCGGCTGGGCGGTGCCCAACTGGCCGGTGGAGTGGGGCGGACAGGATTGGAGCCCGGTCCAGGTCTATATGTACCAGGATGAGATGCAGCAGGCCGGCGTGCCGGCGCCGCTCGGCTTCAACACCTCCATGGTCGGCCCGGTCATCGCCCAGTTCGGCAACCGGGCGCAGAAGGAGCGCTACCTTGCCGCCACCGCCAATCTCGA
This sequence comes from Rhodospirillales bacterium, assembly GCA_018971455.1. GTDB lineage: Bacteria > Pseudomonadota > Alphaproteobacteria > Acetobacterales > Acetobacteraceae > REEB85. The sequence continues at coordinate 1,505 of JAGXAV010000387.1, read as the reverse complement.
TATCTGGTGGTGCCAGGGGTTTTCCGAGCCGGGCGCCGGGTCCGATCTTGCCAGCCTGCGCACCAGCGCGAAGCGCGTGGGCGATAGCTGGGTGATCAATGGCCAGAAGACCTGGACCACGCTGGCGCAGCATGCCGACTGGATCTTCGTGCTCTGCCGCACCGACCCGGCCGCCAAGAAGCAGGAGGGCATCTCCTTCATTCTCGCCGATATGAAGACGCCGGGCATCACCGTGCGACCCATCCAGACCATCGATGGCGGCCACGAGGTCAACGAGGTGTTCTTCGACGACGTTGTCGTGCCCTATGAAAATCTCGTCGGAGAAGAGAACAAGGGATGGGATTGCGCGAAGTTCCTTCTTGGCAACGAACGCACCGGCATTGCGCGGGTCGGCACGTCCAAGGCGCGGCTCAAGCGCATTCGCGAGCTCGCGGCGCTGGAGCGGATCGGTGACCGGCCGCTCATCGAGAGCGCGAAGTTTCGCGAAAAGCTCGCCGCCGTGGAGATCGAGCTGAAGGCGCTGGAAATGACCCAGCTGCGCATCGTCGCCGATGAGCGCGGGCGCGCCAAGGGCAAGCCCAACCCGGCATCGTCCATTCTCAAGCTCAAGGGCTCGGTGATCCAGCAGGCGACGACGGAACTGATGATGGAGGTGGTGGGCCCGTATGCCATGCCCTACGTGGTCAGTGACGAAGGCGATGGGCGCAACGAACCGGGCTTCGGCCCGGATTATGCGGCCGGCGCCGCGCCGACCTATTTCAACTGGCGCAAGATTTCGATCTATGGCGGGTCGAACGAGATTCAGCGCAACATCGTCGCCAAGGCAATTCTGGGATTTTGAAGACATGGACTTCGATCTGAGCGATGACCAGCGCCTGCTGAAGGACAGCGTGGATCGGCTGATTGCCGATCGCTACGATTTCGAGAGCCGCCGTCGCCACGCCCGCGAGCCCGATGGATGGAGCCGCGAGGTGTGGGCGCAATATGCCGAACTCGGCCTGCTCGGCCTGCCCTTCGCCGAAGCCCATGGCGGGTTCGGCGGCGGCCCGGTCGAGACCATGCTGGTGATGGAGGCTTTCGGCCGTGGGCTGGTGCTGGAGCCCTATCTTGCCACCGTGGTTCTGGGCGGCGGCCTGGTGCGCCATGCGGGAAGTGCGGCGCAGCAGGAGGCGCTGCTGCCGGCGGTCGCGTCCGGCACGATGAAGCTCGCCTTCGCGCAGGTCGAGCGCCACTCGCGCCATGACCTCGCCGATGTTTCCACCACCGCCGTGCGGGACGGCGCGGGATGGACCCTCAATGGCGAGAAGAGCGTGGTGCTGCACGGTGACGTGGCCGACAAGCTGCTTGTCACCGCGCGCACCGCGGGTGCCCGCCAGGATGCCGCCGGCATCGGCCTGTTCCTGGTGGACGGCAAGGCGGCGGGCATGACGCGGCGCGGCTACGCCACGCAGGACGGGCTGCGCGCCGCCGAGATCAGCTTTGACAATGTGCGGGCCGAGGCTGTG
>JAGXAV010000386.1 GCA_018971455.1 Rhodospirillales bacterium | reverse complement strand
GACGTTCGCGGTCTCGATGCTCGAGCGCGTGATCGAGGAGCGCGCGCGCGGCGATCTGGTGGCGGCCGCCATGCTGCGCCATGAGGTGCGCGAGCTGATCGGCGCGGATCTGAGCCGTCTGCGGCCCGGCTCGGCGGAGGCGGCCGCGCTGAAGAAGATGCTGATCGCGCGCGATGCGTGGAGCCAGTATCTCGAGGTCGGCATCGGTCCGGATGCCGAGATCTTCACCAAATGCCAGCCCATGGCCGCCATCGGCACCGGCATGGATGCGGGAATCTATCCCGGCTCGACCTGGAACAATCCCGAGCCCGAGATCGTGCTGGCCGTCGCCTCCGACGGGCGCATCGTCGGCGCCGCGCTGGGCAACGACGTCAATCTGCGCGACATCGAGGGCCGTTCCGCCCTGTTGCTGAGCAAGGCCAAGGACAACAATGCCTCGGCCGCCATCGGCCCGTTCATCCGCCTGTTCGACGCCGGATTCGATCTCGATGCCATACGCCGCGCCGAGGTGTCGCTGACCGTCGAGGGCGAGGAGGGCTACCGCCTCGCCGGCAGTTCCTCGATGGCGCGCATCAGCCGCGACCCGGCCGATCTCGTCGGCCAGCTGCTCAACGCCCATCACGCCTATCCCGACGGCGCGGTGCTCTATCTCGGCACCATGTTCGCGCCCATCGAGGATCGTGACGCGCCGGGCAAGGGCTTCACCCACAAGACCGGCGACATCGTCACCATCGCCGCACCCGGGCTGGGCCGGCTGGTCAACCGCATCCGGCCGACCGATGCCTGCGCGCGCTGGGAGTTCGGCGCCGGCGCGCTGATGCGCAACCTCGCCGGGCGCGGGCTGCTGAAACAATAGCGAGGAACCCAAGATGCGCGACGAGGCTGGACCGGACTTCCTGACGCTGCACGAGTTCATCAAGGCGGCGCGGCTCAATCTCAACCAGTTCATCTGGGACTATCTGATCGGCGGCACCGAGACCGAGACCACGCTGAAGCGCAACCGCCTCGCGCTCGACAGCCTGGCCTTCCGCCCGCGCGTCCTCAACGACGTCGCCAGCGTGGACAGCCGCTGGCAGTTCTGCGGGCGCGACATTCGCCTGCCGATCGCGCTGGCGCCGGTCGGCTCGCTCGAATCCTTCCACCCCGAGGCCGGTGCGGCGGTCGCCCGCGCCGCCACCGAATTCGGCGTGCCGGTGTTCATCAGCTCGGTCACGCAGCCGGGGCTCGAAGCCTCGGCCGCCGCCGGCGCCGGGCCGAAGGTCTTCCAGCTCTATGTCCGCGGCGACGATGCGTTCATCGACGACCACGCCCAGCGCGCCGCCGCCAGCGGCTACGACGCCTTCTGCATCACCGTCGACACCGCCGTGCTGAGCCGGCGCGAGCGCGATATCGCCAAGCGCTTCAACAAGCCCTGGCAGCGGCGCAACACCGGCATGGAGTTCCAGGCCGGGCTGAACTGGAAGCATATCGAGCGCTTCAAGGCCCGACATCGCCTGCCCCTGATCATCAAGGGCATCGCCACCGCCGAGGATGCGCGCCGCGCCTGCGATCTCGGCGTCGATGTCGTCTATGTCTCCAACCATGGCGGCCGCCAGCTCGACCACGGGCGCGGCAGCATGGACGTGCTGCCCGAAGTGGTGGCCGCCGTCGCCGGGCGGGCCAAGGTGTTCGTCGATGGCGGCTTCAGCCGGGGCAGCGACATCCTCAAGGCCGTCGCCCTCGGGGCTGATCTCGTGCTGCTCGGCCGGCTCTACCTCTACGGCCTGGCCGCCGGCGGCGCCCCCGGCATCGTGCGGCTGCTCGAAATCCTCGAGCATGAGGTGCAGGAATGTCTGGCGCTGATCGGCGTGACCGGCCTGCGCCAGCTCGATGCCAGTTTCGTCCACGCCGCGCCCCCGGTCGTGCCGCCCCACGTGCACAGCGCATTTCCCCTGCTGACGATCAACGAAGGCTACTGAGCGGGTGCGCGGCCTGCTCGGGATCGCGGCGCTGCTGGCGCTGGCCTGGGTCCTGAGCGAGGATCGCGCGCGCATCGCCTGGCGCACGGTCGCGGGCGGTCTGGTCCTGCAGGGCGTGCTCGCCCTGCTGCTGATCGACGTGCCGCCGGCGCGCCACGTCGTGCTGCTGCTCAACGCCGCCGCCGACGCCCTGCAACGCGCCACCGACACTGGCACCGGCTTCGTCTTCGGCTACCTTGCCGGCCCGCCGCTGCCCTTCGTCGAGGCCAATCCGGGCGCCGCCTTCATCCTCGCCTTCAAGGCGCTGCCGCTGGTGCTGGTGATCAGCGCGCTGGCCACGCTGATGTTCCATTGGGGCGTGCTGCAATGGGTCATGCGCGGCTTCGCCTGGCTGCTGCGGCGGAGCATGGGGCTGGGCGGGGCGCTGGCGCTGGGGGCGGCGGTGCACATCTTCGTCGGCATGATCGAGGCGCCGCTGCTGGTGCGCCCCTGGCTCGCGCGCATGCAGCGCGGCGAGCTCTTCGCACTGATGAGCTGCGGCATGGCGGGCATAGCCGGCACGGTGATGGTGATCTACGCGGCCATTCTCGGGCCGGTGATTCCGAACGCGCTCGGCAACATCCTCATCGCATCGGTCATCAGCACGCCCGCCGCCCTTGCCATCGCCGCCCTGATGGTGCCCTTCGGCGCGGGCGAGAAGGGGGGCGATATCGTGCTGCCCCATCCGCCGGCAAGCGCGCTCGATGCGGTGGTGAAAGGCACGGCTGACGGCATTCCCGTCCTGGTCGGCATCGCGGCCGTCCTGCTCGTCACCATCTCGCTGGTGACGCTGATCAACATGCTGCTGGGCGCGATCGTGCCGGACATGACATTGCAGGCCATCTTCGCCTGGCCGCTGCGCCCGGTGATGTGGCTGATCGGCATCCCGTGGTCCGAAAGCGCCGCGGCCGCGGATCTGATGGCGACCAAGACGGTGCTCAACGAGTTCGTCGCCTACCTGCACCTCGCCGCCCTGCCGCCCGGCGCCCTGTCGCCGCGCGCGCGCCTGGTCATGACCTACGCGCTGTGCGGTTTCGCCAATTTCGGCAGCCTG
>JAGXAV010000010.1 GCA_018971455.1 Rhodospirillales bacterium | reverse complement strand
CCGCTCCGGCCGGCAAGAACGCGGGCGTGGCAATCCCATTCAAGGGCCCGCTCGCCAGCCCGATCAAGGGCAGCACGACGGTAACCGACGCGCAGATAAAGGAACTTGAGGCCGGCGACATGTACGTTAACCTGCACACTGCGGCCCATACGGGCGGCGAGATTCGCGGCCAGGTCGAAAAAGGCATGTGACCGGTGATGCGGCGCCTCCGGCTCCCCGGGGGCGCCGCAAGCTATTGGATCACTTCAGGCACTCGCTCGGCGGGCGGCGTGTTGCGGCTGCGCCCACAGCGAACGATTCCGTCGATCACCACCATGCCGATGCCCGGCAGGTCGCCCTGCCGCACGCTGTCCAGAAGGTCTCGCCCGGCAGAATGCTGGGCACGGTCCATCAGCACGAAATCCGCCGCCCTTCCCAGTTCAATCAGGCCGCAATCCAGCTTGCGCGTCAGCGCCGTGTTCCCGGTGGCGCAGCAGAAAATCAGCTCGGCCGGCATGTCGCCCACCGAGGCAAGCAGCGCGATCATGCGTAGAATGCCGAGCGGCTGGACGCCAGACCCCGCCGGGCTATCGGTCCCGAGGATTACCCGGTCGAGCTGTCCCAATTCACGGGCAAAACGGAGTGCCGAAAGAGCCGCCAACTCATTGCCATTGTGCACGATCTCGATGCCCCGTCCACAGCCCTCGCAAAGGCAGCGAATCTGGGACAGTGGCAGCGAGGTGTGGCCGCCATTGATGTGGCCGATAATGTCGGCATCGGCCTCCAGAACCGTGTCGGCATCTATATAGCCGGAGCCTGGAACCGAAGGTCCACCGGTATGGATCGTGCTCTGAATGCCGGCTGCCCGTGCCCATGCAACCATCTGCTTGGCCTCGTAGCCGGCTTTGACGCTGCCCAGACCAACTTCGCCCAACAGGGTAACGCCGGCGGCGGCAAGCTCGACAAAATCGCTCTCAACCATGCCCTTCTCGATCACCGGGGCACCGCCCAGAACTTTTACGCCGCCGGGGCGAAAGTTGGCGTAGGCCCGCTGGGCGGTAATAGCCAGCGCCTTGACGCCGACGATGTCCCGCGGTCGCCCGGGCAGATGCACCTCGCCGGCCGAGATCATGGTGGTGACACCGCCATGCAGGAAGGAATCAATCCAGCCGAATTGGCCCTGGCGCGGCGTCCAGTCTCCAAACACCGGATGGACGTGGCTGTCGATCAGCCCGGGGGACAGCGCGCACCCATGGGCATCGATCACCACTCCCGCTCCATCGGTGTCGCAATCGGCGAAGCGGCCAAGCGCCACGATTTGCCCGCCCTCGGCCACCACCGTATCGGCATCGAGGATGGGCCGAGCGAGATCGCCAGATAGCATCAGGCCGACATTGCGAATGACCAGCTTCCCAACCTGCTTTTCCGATCCCGCCGCAAGTGCCATTTGCCCTACTCCGCCGCCAGCGCCGGGCGCACATCCAGCACGCGCAGCGCTCGATCGATCCATTGCGCCGTCAGCTTCTCGGCCAGGCTGTTCTGACGAAGCCGCTCGTTCAACGCCGGGAAATCCACTCGATCCAGCATCTGGTCCTGATTGAAGCAGGAGAAGACCACACTGCACGCGCCGGTAGCGGGGTCGATCTGCGGCTGGAGGCACTGCGCACAGACCTCCTTCATCATGCACTGCATCGGCGAGTTGATCGAGCCGATCGCCGAGTGGCCGGGCTTGAGGTACGGCGCCAGCACGCCATGACGCGCTGCCCCCACCGCTTGCATCATGCGATCCGAGCCGATGACGATCATGTGCGCCGCATCAGCCAGCGGAACCGCCTGTTCGCCCAGTTGCCCGGCGCCATAGGCAGCCATCGCCTGGACGATGTTGCCGACATAGCTCCTATCCTGCGGGCGCGTCGGCACGAACCCCGGCGCCTCATCGCAGCACCAGACAATGGCATCCGCCGCCCGCTCGATTTCCTCGATCTTGTAGCGGTCGCGCAGCGCCTTGTAGCCGGCGAAATAGAGCACCTTCGAACCGGCGGCGCGCAGGGCCGCACCGATGCTGAACAATACCGCGTTGCCCAATCCGCCACCGACGAGGGCAACCGCGGTGTCGGCATGGATTTCGGTGGCCGTCCCGGTCGGCCCCATCAGCACGACCGGCTCGCCGGGCTCGAGCGAGGCGCAGAGATCGGAACTGCCACCCATCTCAAGGGCGATCACCGAAACCAGGCCGCGAGCCGGGTCGGTCCAGGCGCCGGTCATGGCAAGACCTTCCATTGCCAGAAGCGTGGCGCCGATGCCGGGCTCGTCGATCCGGGCCGCGTGCATCTCGTAGTTCTGCAGGCGATAGAACTGGCCCGGCCGGAAGGCCCGTGCCGCCGCCGGAGCGCGCAGCACCACCTCCACAATGTTCTGAGTCAGCCGGTTGACCTGATGGACGCTAGCGGACAACTCATCGCGGCAGCGCCTCAGCAGCGCCGTCGCCGACACCGAGCTCGCCGGCGCTCGGGCGACGATCTCGCTGACAACCGGGTAGCCGCGCTTGGCGCCGCCCATGGCCTTGACCACGTTGCCAAAAAAACTCGGATGCAAATCACCAAAGAAGCTGATGAAGCGGCCATCGGCCGCGCGGTGCATCAGCACATCGGCACGCTCCGGCTTGCTGATCGCGCGCGCCGGAGTGACCGGATCGCCCTCATCGTCAACGGCCTGAAAATAGCGCCCGTCGAGCTTGATGCGGCCATCTTCGCGCGCCAGCACGGTGTTGGGTTGCGTGCCGGCGGCAACCAGCACGGCGCGCGCGGGAAGCACTGCCTCGCTACCATCCTGGCGCGCAACGCGCAGCCCGGCGACGTGGCCGTAGCCATCCACTTCAACCGCGAGCGGCGTCAGGCCCTCGGCAAACCGCACGCCCTCCTCCATCGCCTTGGCGACTTCCTCGTGATTAAGCGTGTAGCTTGGCGCATCGAGCAGCCGGCGACGATAGGCGAGCGTTGCACCCCCCCAGGAATCGAGCAGCTCGGCGAATCGCGGTGAGCGACCCTCTCGCCCGGCTGTGTCCCGCTCGGCTTGAATGGCAGCGGCATGGGCCAGGAACTCGGCCGCGATTTCCGTCTCCTCGGCATTCCAGCCGGCCCGCACCGCCTCCTCACCGCGCTCGGCCACCAGCGTGCGGTAGCGAAGAGAAAACTTCTCCACCTGTCGCACATAATAGGCCAAGCTCTCCGTGGCCGTGTCGATCGCCGTCAATCCGCCGCCGATCACCACCACGGGAAGGCGAAGTTGCAGATTGGCGATGGAGGATTTCTTTGCCGCTCCGGTGAGTTGCAGGCCCATCAGGAAGTCGCTCGCCTGGCGAACGCCGCGGGCAAGGCCGCCGGGCATGTCGATCACGGTCGGCTTGCCAGCGCCCATGCACAGCGCGATGTGGTCAAAGCCCATCGCCCACGCATCGTCGATCGACAGGGTGGCGCCGCCACCGAAGCGCACGCCACCGAACATGGCGAATTGCGCGCGGCGCTCCAAAAGAAGCCGGACAAGCTTGAGGTAGTTCTTGTTCCAGCGCACGGTAATGCCGTACTCGGCAACACCGCCGAACCCAGCCATCACGCGATCGTCCAAATTCTCAAAGAGCACCTCGACATCGCGCACGGGAGCCGCCGCGTCGAAGCCAAGCGGCTCGATCTTCAGACCGTCAACCGCGATCACGGTGTGGCCATCATTCATCAGGTGATGAGCAAGCGTGAAGCCAGCTGGGCCGAGGCCGACGACCAGAACTTTACGCCCGGTATCGGGTCGCGGCAGCGGGCGGCGGATGTCGAGCGGGTTCCACCGCGTCAGCAACGCGTAGATCTCGAGCCCCCATGGCAAGGCAAGGACCTCGCGCAGCACCGAGGTCTCGGCCTGCGGGATATCAACGGGATCCTGCTTCTGGTAGATGCATGCCTTCATGCAGTCATTGCAGATGCGATGCCCGGTCGCCGCCATCATCGGATTGTCCACCGCGATGGTGGCGAAGGCCCCCAGCAAGCTGCCTTGAGCCCGCAGCGTGTGCATCTCGCTAATTTTTTCGTCGAGCGGGCAGCCGGCGAGCGTGACCTTGAACGGTGACGCCTGGAACGCACCTGTCTTGCGATCCTTGAGGCCTTTGCTGCAGGAATCCTTGCCCTGGGTGTGGCACCAGATGCAGTAATTCATCTGGTCCAGCGCGTGGCCCGTGCTCATTCCCGCATCGGTCAGCGCAAAGCCGTCGCGCGGGCGCCAGTCATGCTCGGGCAGATGCAGCATGGTCACGCCGTCGCGCTCAACGGTCTGCACCGCGACGAGGCGGGCGTGATCAACCTTTTGGGGCACACGAAACAGAAATCCGTCGCGATGATACGCGCGACCTGCCTGCGTCAGCGTTGCCCAGGCGGCATAGCGAAGGGCCACGTCCAAATCCTCGGCTGCTCCGGCGGCCTCCCAGGCGGCAACCTGCACGGCGAAACCTTCTTCGCTGAAGGCCGCCCCCATTCTCTGTTCCAAATCGTGGCGCAGCGCCGTGCCGTCGAAGCCGGCAGGATCGGGGTATTTCTTCACCGCCTGGCGTTGCACGAACAGCCGCTTGCAGCCATGCACCGGATCGAGACCGCGGGTGGCAGCCAGAATGGCGTCGAGTTCCGCCTCGATGCCGAACAACCGCCCCGTGAAATCGGACAGATGAAGACCGAGGGCAACGACGAGCTCACCCTCGTCCTTGGCGGCCACCTCGCCGGGCGCGGCTCGCGCGGCAAGCAGGCGGGCATGCAACGCCGGATCGGCCCCGGCCAGCTCGGCGAGGAAAAGGCGATCCAGCCGCACCAGGCCATCACGCGTGGCCAGGGCCGAAAAATCCATCTCAAAGCCGAGCATATCGTTTTCCATCAATGGGTCGCCGTTCAAGGGTTGCCGAGCTTGCGCAGCAGAGCGAGCAGCGCACGTCGCTCGCCGGCATCAAGCGGTTGCAGCGTCGCCGTGGTGATCGCGCGAGCGCATGCCACGGCCGGGCGGACCGCGTCCAGCCCCGCGGGCGTGGCCACCAGTACGGCGGCACGCCGGTCCATCGGGTCTGGCTGGCGGCGCACCAGGCCGCGGGCGGCCAGCCGGCGCACCACGCCCTGGATGGTCGCCGGGTCCATGGCGGTCAGTCGGCCAAGCAGATTCTGGGTCACCTGGCCCAGCTCGACGATCTTGACGAGGGCGGTGAACTGGGTGGCGGTCAGCCCCCCGGCGGCGTGCATGCCATCCTGAAAGATCGCCGCATGGCGTTGCTGGGCGCGGCGCAGCAGGAACCCGACCTGCTCCTCGACGAGGTAGTCACCCAAAACGGCGTGGCCTGGCCCGGCCGTCGCCCGTCGCGTCATGCGCCATCCTCCCGGACTTGCCTGCCTCCCATAGTGGCAGAGGATCATAGGTATGCAAACGATCGGACGCTCCCTCGCCTCTGCGCTTTGTTGGTGGCAGAGTTGTGCGCAAACAGGGGGTCAGGTCAGCATGTCCAGCGCAGGGGCGTCGAGCCGGTATCCGCAGACCTATGCCGCCTGGCAGCACGATCCCGAGGCATATTGGGCCGAAGCAGCCGAAGCCATTGCGTGGGATCGGCGCTGGGACCGTGTGTTCGACCCGACAAAGGGCGCTTTCGGCCAATATTTTGTCGGCGGCATGATGAATACCTGCTTCAACGCGCTGGACCGCCATGTGCTGGCCGGGCGCGGCGAGCAGGCGGCGCTGATCTGGGACAGCCCAATGGCTGGGCGCTGCGAGACCTTCACCTACCGTGAGATGCGCGATCGCACCGCTCGTGTCGCCGGCGCGCTGGCGAGCCTCGGCGTCCGTCAGGGCGATCGGGTGGTGATCTACATGCCAATGGTGCCGGAAGCGGCCATCACCATGCTGGCCTGCGCGCGGCTGGGAGCGATCCATTCCGTCGTGTTCGGCGGTTTTGCCGCCGCCGAGCTGGCCAAGCGCATCGAGGATGCCCAGCCCCGCGTCATCGTCTCCGCCTCCTGCGGGCTCGAACCCGGCCGGGTGGTCGGCTACAAGCCGCTGCTTGATGCCGCGATCGGCATATCCGCCCACAAGCCGGAAGCCTGCCTGATCCTCCAGCGCGAACAGGCCCTCGCGCCCCTGATCGCCGGGCGCGATTGCGATTTCGCCGAGGCCGAGGCCGCTGCGATGCCGGCCGACCCGGTCTCCATCCCCGCCACCGACCCGCTCTACATCCTCTATACCTCGGGCACGACCGGACGCCCAAAGGGTATCGTGCGCGATGCCGGCGGCCATGCCGTGGCCCTCCACCGCTCGATGGGAATGGTCTACGGGCTGGGCGCGGGCGACGTATTCTGGACCGCGTCGGATGTCGGCTGGGTGGTGGGCCACAGCTACATCGTCTATGCGCCGCTGCTCGCCGGCTGCACCAGCGTCATGTATGAGGGCAAGCCCGTCGGCACGCCCGACGCCGGCGCGTTCTGGCGGGTCTGCGCCCAGCATGGCGTACGAGTCCTGTTCACTGCGCCAACGGCCCTGCGCGCCATCAAGCAGCAGGACCCCGAAGCCACCATGCTGGCGCGCCATGATATGTCGAAGCTTGAGGCGCTTTACCTCGCGGGCGAACGCTGCGATCCGCCGACGGCGATCTGGGCCGCGGAAAAGCTTGCTCGCCCCGTGGTCGATCACTGGTGGCAGACCGAGACCGGCTGGCCGATCACAGCGGGCTTTCGTGGGCTTGGGCTGTTCCCGGCCAAGCCAGGCACCGGCGGGCGCCCGGCCCCCGGCTATGATGTCCAGGCGCTTGATGATTCCGGGCACGCGCTGGCACGCACCCAGACCGGCAACCTCGCCATCCGCCTGCCGCTGCCGCCGGGCTGCGCGCCCACGCTGTGGCAGGATGAGGCCGGCTACCGGCACGCCTATCTCGACGATTTTCCCGGCTGGTACCGCACCGGCGACGCCGGGGTGGTGGATGCGGATGGCGATGTATCCGTGATGGGCCGCACCGACGACATCATCAACGTCGCTGGCCACCGCCTCTCCACCGGCGCCATGGAAGAGGTACTGGCGAGCCATCCGGCCGTCGCCGAATGCGCAGTCGTGGGAGCAAAGGACGCGCTAAAGGGCCAGGCGCCGCTCGGCTTGGTGGTGCTGAAAGCGGGTGTGGCGTTGGACCCGCGGACAGTGGAAACCGAGCTCGTGGCCCTTGTTCGCGAGCGCATCGGCCCGGTGGCAGCATTCAAGGATGCCCGCGTGGTGGCTCGCCTGCCGAAGACCCGATCCGGCAAGATCCTGCGCGCCAGCATCCGCCGCCTCGCCGACGGCGAACCCGCGGCGCCTCCGCCCACCATCGATGATCCTGCCATCCTCGACGAGATCAGTGCGGTATTGGCCTTGCGCTAGACCATGGAAGCAGTGGCCGGCACGCCGGCTTCGGTCAGCGCCGTTTGCTGCCGGGCCGCGAGGGTTGCCGTATCGAAGCCCTCGATCAATTCGCGAAACAGGCGGGACCAGTTGAGTTCCGCCTTGAGACGCAGGAAGACGCTGCCAAGACCGATCGCGCTGCGGTCCATCAGCACGAACTCGCGCGGCGGGCGCACGCCCCCGGTGCGCTTGAGGCCGGCATGAACCCGCTCGGCCACGGCGCGGCCGAATTGCGGGTCGTCGGTCTCGCTGATGCGCCGCACTCGATCCTCGCACAGCGGTTCGTAGAGGAAGCGCGCCCATTCATTGAGCACCGCCATCTTCTCGCGCGTCATGTCCGTGAAGCCCCAAGCGACATAGGCGTGATAGGCCTGATCCTCATTGTTGTCGCGGACCGCCTCGTAGAGATCGATCACGCCGCGCACGAACCGCGCTTCGAAGACGCGGATGGCACCGAAATCAAGAAGGTTCACGCTGCCATCGGGACGCACCTGGTAATTGCCCAGATGCGGGTCGCCATGGATCACGCCGTAATGGTAAAAAGGAACATACCAGGCGCGGAACAGCGCCTCGGCGATGCGATTGCGCTCGTCCTGCGGCGGATCCTCCTCGAGCCGACGCATCAATGCCCGGCCGTCGAGCCAGCTCATGGTAAGCAGCCGACCAGTGCTGAGCGCCTCCACCGGCTCGGGCACATGTACGCCCGGCACCCCTCTCAGCATCAGCCGGTACAGACGCATCTGCGCGGCCTCGCGCCGGTAATCCAACTCCTCGCGCAACCGCTCGACGAGTTCGAGGTAGATCTCGTCATGGCGAATGGCACCATCCATCCGATGGAACACCGCCATGGCCAGCTTGAGCTGGCGCAAATCGGCTTCCACCGTGCTCGCCATGTCGGGATATTGCAGTTTGCATGCAACATCGCGCCCATCATGCAGGCGGGCACGATGAACCTGCCCGAGGCTGGCCGCCGCGGCCGCTTCATGACCGAACTCGGCGAAGCGGCTCTCCCAGTCCGCGCCAAGCTCGCCGGCCATGCGGCGACGCACGAAGGCCCAGCCCATCGCCGGCGCATTGGCCTGCAACTCGGCGAGTTGAGCAGCGTATTCCGCCGGCAGCGCGTCGGGCACCGTCGAGAGAAATTGCGCCACCTTCATCAGCGGCCCCTTCAGCCCGCCGAGAATCACCCGCAAATCATCGGCATGGTCGGCCCGGTTGGTCTTGATGCCGAAGGCACGTTCACCGACCACGCGTGCAGCGATGCCGCCGACCGCGCCAGAGGTGCGGGCAAAGCGGCGCAACTCACCAAACAGCGATGCACGCTCGTCGGTCAGGACACCGCCTCCAACTCGTCGATAAAGGCCGAAATTACGTCAAGCCCGCGTCGCCAGAAGGCAGGGTCGGATGCATCGAGGCCGAAGGGCGCCAATAGTTCCTTGTGCCGCAGCGTGCCGCCGGCACGCAGCATGTCGAGATACTTGGCCTGAAAGCCAGGGTGGCCGGACTGAAACACGGCGTAAAGCGCATTCACCAAGCAGTCGCCAAAGGCATAGGCATAGACGTAGAACGGCGTGTGGATGAAGTGCGGCACATAGGTCCAGAACACTCGATATTCGGGGGTGAATTCGAAAGCCGGGCCAAGACTCTCCGTCTGCACCTGCATCCAGATCTCGCCAATGCGTTCGGCCATCACCTCGCCGCTGCGCCGCTCGGCGTGCAGCCGCGACTCGAATTGATAGAACGCCGTCTGGCGCACCACCGTGTTCAACATGTCCTCGACCTTGGAGGCCAGCATGATGCGCCGGCGCGCCGGATCGGTTTCCGCATCGAGCAAAGCGCGAAAAGTCAGCATCTCGCCGAACACGCTCGCCGTCTCGGCCAGAGTGAGGGGCGTGCCGGCCATGAGATACCCTTGCTCACCGGCCAGCACCTGGTGCACGCCGTGGCCGAGTTCGTGGGCGAGAGTCATCACATCGCGCGTGCGGCCATGGTAGTTAAGCAGCAAATAGGGGTGCGCGGACGGAACAGTCGGATGAGCGAACGCGCCGCCAGCCTTGCCGGGGCGCAGATCGGCGTCGATCCAGGGCCGCTCGAAAAAGCGCCCGCCGATCTCGGCCAGTTCGGGTGCGAAGGCTCCATAAGCGCCGAGCACACGCCGCTTCGCCTCAGCCCACCCGATGTCGCGGTCGTCATCGCCCGGCAGGGGGGCGTTACGGTCCCAGTGCTGCAGCTTCGGCAGACCGAGCCACTTGGCCTTCATCTGGTAGTAGCGGTGGGACAGCCGCGCATAGTCGGACGACACCGCCGCAACCAGCGCGTCGACCACCTCGTCCTCAACCATGTTGGCGCGGTTCCGATAGCTCTCGGGTCGCGGGAAGTGGCGCCAGGTGTCGATGATCTCCTTGTCCTTGGCGAGCGTATTGGTGATCAGCGCGAAGAGACGAAGATTCTTACCGAACACCTCGCCAATCGTCCGCCCCGCCGCCTCGCGCACGGCCCGGTCAGTATCCGACAGCTTGTTGAGGACGGCGCTCACCGTCAGTTCCTCGCCGCCGAGTGGCACGCGCAGCCCGGCGATGGTCTCGTCGAACAGGCGCGACCAGGCGGCCCGACCGGTGACCTCCTTCTCATGCAGCAGCTTCTCGAGCTCGTCGGCAAGCTGATGCGGACGGAACACCCTCAAGTCGCGCAGCCACGGCCGCCAGCGGGCGAGCGACGGGTCGGCGAGCTTGGCCTTCAGCACCGCGTCGTCAACGCGGTTCAGCTCCAGCGTGAAGAAGAGCATATGGCTGGAGATCACCGTCACCCGTTCGCTCATCGACTGGTAAAAACGGCCGATGGCAGGGTCGTTGGAGTCACCACTGAACAGCAACTGGGCGTAGGACATCACCCGGCCCAGCACTTCCTCGATCCGCTCATAGGCGGCGATGGCACCTGCCAACTCAGCCCCGGTCAGACCCGCGAGACGCCCGCTCCAGGCGGCCGCGAAATCCTTCGCGGCCTGTTCCGCGCCATCCAGTGCCGCGGCAAGTTCGGGGCTGTCCGGACCGGGATAGAGGTCGGCGAGGTCCCAACTGGGGAGGGCCGCGCCTTCGGCGGCGGCATGTCCGTCTGGCATGTCGGGGAGGTTCCTATCCTGCTGCTCTGCAACCCGACATGTAAGTTATACGGTGCGAAGGTCAAAGGGCGGCGAGCAGGCAATGCCCCGAACCGGCGCCGAGGGCTTCTGGCGCGCGGCCCGACGTCCCTCTAATCTCGCCTCATCCGGGCGATTCGAACCAAGCGGGAGCCGCGCAGCCTTGCATCCTTGGCCGGAGGACACCTACCCGGACTGGCCGAACCTCGCTGCCATGATGTTCGACCGTGCCCGGCTGTGGGGCGGGCGGGCCATGTTGCGCCATTTCCGGGACGGCGCCTGGCACACCACAAGCTGGAACAGTTTCGCCGGCCAGGCTGCCAGCCTCGGCCAGCAGTTGCGCAGCCTCGGTGTCTCTGCCGGCGATCGCGTGGTGATCGTCTCGGAGAACCGCCCGGAAGTGCCGATCTCGGAAGTGGCTCTGATGGCCATCCGCGCCGTTCCGGTGCCAGCGTATATGACGAACACGGTGGCCGACCACGCCCATATCCTCCGCGACAGTGGTGCGCGGGTCGCGATCGTCTCGACCGCCGCTCTTGCCCTGCGCCTGGCCGCGGCCGGTCCACTCGACCTGCTGGTGACGATGGAGGAATTCACCGCGCCCGGCATCACTATTGCCCGATGGCCGGCACTCGCAGCCAGCACCGCGGACATCTCCGCCATTGCAGCCGAGGCCGCCCTGATCCCCCCCGGGGCGATGGCCTGCCTGATCTACACCTCCGGGACCGGCGGCGCGCCGCGCGGTGTGATGCTGCCACACCGCGCCATCCTGTCCAATTGCCGCGGCGCCCACGCGTTGGTCCGCCCGCTGAGGCTCGATCACGAGACCTACCTGTCCTTCCTGCCGCTCTCGCACAGCTACGAGCACACGGCCGGGCAGTTCTTTCTGCTCAGCATGGGCACCGAGGTCGTCTACACCCGCGGCATGGAGCATTTGGCCGCCGACATGCTGACCGTGCGCCCAACCATCATGACGATGGTGCCGCGGGTCCTCGAGGTGATTCGCGGCCGCATCCTCGCCGGCGTGGCGCGCGAGGCGGCGTGGAAGCGGGCGCTCTTCGCCCGCGCCCTCGCGGTCGGGCTGCGCCGCGCGGAGCATCGTTTGTCGCTCACCGACCGCCTGCTCGATCCGCTGCTCGAAGCCCTCGTGCGAAGCAAGATTCGCGCCCGTTTCGGCGGAAGGCTGCGTGCCGCCATGTCCGGTGGCGCCCGGTTGGAGCCGGAGGTGGGCAAGTTCTTTCTCGGTCTCGGCATCGCCCTGATGCAGGGCTACGGTCAGACCGAAGCTGGGCCGGTGATCTCGGCCAATCCTCCCGGCGCCACGCGCATTGACACGGTTGGAAGGCCACTGGAGGGGGTTGAACTTCGCCTGGCCGAGGATGGCGAAATCCTCGTGCGCGGCGGTCTGGTCATGGACGGCTATTGGGGCCGACCGGCGGAGACCGCCGCCGTTCTGCGGGAGGGTTGGCTGCACACCGGCGACATCGGCACGCTGGACGCTGACGGCTATCTGCGTATCACCGATCGCAAGCGCGACATGATCGTACTGTCCGGCGGGGAGAACATCTCCCCGGCGCGCATCGAAGGGCTGCTGGTGGCCGAGCCCGCCATTGCCCAGGCGATGGTGGTTGGCGAGGGCCGCGCCGGCATCATCGCCCTCGTGGTACCGGAGCAGGGCCACGATGAGCTGGAGGTTGCCGCGGCGGTCAGCGACGTGAACAAGCGCCTTTCGGTGACCGAACGCATCCGCCGCCACGCGGTGGTCGGCCCCTTCACCATCGAGAACGGGCTCATGACCGCGACCCAGAAAGTGCGTCGCCAGCACGTCATGCAAGCTCATGCCGAGCTGCTTGGCGGGTTGCAGGGCTGACATCCAGCCCCGCGGCCGGCCTGGTGGTAAAGCCCCTGGTCAGCGACCCGCCGTCGGCGGATCGAGCTGGGCGGCCAGCCGGCGCGCCATGATCCAACCGATGATGGCGCTGGCAGGGGCGGCCGGAAGCATGAGCAGCCAGCCGATATTGGCGCCGGCAACCACCAGGTTCATGCCGATGCCCAGCATCATGCCGCCGATGAGCCCGCCCGAGACCCCGGCCGAGAGGCCGAGCATGATAATTTCGCCGCGTGTGACCATGGACCCGGTGAGTATGGCCCCCGGCAGCGTTTGACAAGCGGCCTGCGCGCGCCTAGATGCGCGCCACTGCCGGGAACGTGGACGGGCCAAGGGCTCGCCCCGCCGCTCTGCTTGAGGGGCCTACCGGTGCAACAAGCCGCATATTCGCGGCACAGAAGACAAGGAGACACCGCATGACCAAGCGGGTCGAGAGCAAATACAAAATCAATCGCCGCCTCGGCGTGAATCTGTGGGGCCGGCCGAAATCGCCGATCGCCAAGCGTGAGTATGGTCCCGGCCAGCACGGCCAGCGCCGCAAGCAGAAGCCGACTGATTTCGGCATTCAGCTCATGGCCAAGCAAAAACTCAAGGGCTATTACGGAAATATCGGCGAGAAGCAATTTCGCAAGTATTATGACGAGGCCGCCCGCCGCAAGGGCGATACCTCGGAAAATCTGATCGAATTGCTGGAACGCCGGCTCGATGCCGTCATCTACCGCATGAAGTTTGCCATTACTCCGTTTGCCGCGCGCCAGTTCGTCAACCACGGCCATGTCACCGTGAACGGCAAGCGGGTGAACATTCCGAGCTTCCAGGTCCGCGACAACGACATCATCGAGGTGAAGGAGAAATCCAAGCAACTCGCCATGGTGCTCGATGCCACGCAGACCAGCGAGCGCGATGTGCCGGAGTACATCGAGGTCGACCACCGCGCCATGAAGGGCCGCATGACCCGTGCCCCGAAGCTCTCGGATGTGCCTTACCCGGTGCAGATGGAGCCCAATCTGGTGGTTGAGTTCTACTCGCGATAACGCCTGCAATGGCTTGATAATAAACGAGCCCATCTCCGGCGGAGATGGGCTCGTTGGCATTGGGGGGATTGATGGACCCGGTTCTGGTCGAAATCTTGCGCGGCGGGCGCGTCGAATCCGCACATCACGGCGCGGCAGTCATCGCCGATGCCAAGGGTAGCATCGTTTTCGGTGCCGGAGACATCGGCCGGGCGGTTTTTCCCCGTTCAGCCGTGAAAGCCCTGCTCGCACTGCCGCTGATCGAGACCGGAGCGGCCGAGCGTCTTGGCCTGACGGACAGCGAGATCGCTCTCGCCTGCTCGTCGCATTCCGGCGAAGAGGCGCATACCGCAGTCGCCGCCAGCATGCTGGCCCGGGCAGGACGCGATCAGACCTGCTTGGAGTGCGGCAGCCATTGGCCAATCAACGAGGCAGCCGCTCGGCGCCTGGCCGCTCAGGGCGCCGAGCCGAGCGCGCTTCACAACAACTGCTCGGGCAAGCATGCCGGCTTTATCTGCCTGGCATGCGACCAACGCCACGACCCGGCCGG
This sequence comes from Rhodospirillales bacterium, assembly GCA_018971455.1. GTDB lineage: Bacteria > Pseudomonadota > Alphaproteobacteria > Acetobacterales > Acetobacteraceae > REEB85. The sequence continues at coordinate 1,464 of JAGXAV010000010.1, read as the reverse complement.
CTATGTGCAGCCCGACCACCCCACCATGGGCCTGGTCACCACAGCGCTCGCCGAGATGACCGCGACCACCCTCGACGCGACCAACCGGGCGATCGACGGATGCTCGATCCCGACCTACGCGATCCCGCTGCGCGCCCTGGCGCAGGGCTTCGCCCGATTCGGCAGCGGTGAGGGCCTGACGGCCGACCGCGCCGCCGCCGCGCGGACCATCCGTGCCGCCGTCGCCGCGAACCCCTTGATGGTCGCCGGCACCGACCGCTTCGACACGCGGCTGATGGGGGCACTCGGCGGGCGTGTGTTCACCAAGACGGGCGCGGAGGGAGTCTACTGCGTCGCCATTCCCGAACTCGGCCTCGGCATTGCTGTCAAATGTGAGGACGGCGCCGGACGAGCCGCTGAAGTGGCAACCGCGGCTCTCATCGCCAGGCTGCTCCCGGACTCAGCCGAGACCCTTGCCCCGTTCATCCGACCGGTGCTGCGCAACTGGGTGGGCACGGAAATCGGTGCCATGGGCCCCGCGGCCGCTTTCGCCTGACCGTCCACGCCCAATATGCGCAGCTCCCAATAATCGTGTTCCCATGAGCAGCACAGCCAGCATCGACGCCGCCAGCGCGCGGGAAATAGCCCGCCGCCGCACCTTCGCCATCATCTCTCATCCGGATGCGGGCAAGACCACGCTGACGGAGCGGCTGCTGCGCGCCGGCGGCGCCATTCAGCTCGCCGGAAACGTGCGTGCCAAGGGCGAGCGCCGGCGGACCCGCTCGGACTGGATGGGCATCGAGCGCGACCGAGGCATTTCCGTCGTGACCTCGGTCATGACCTTCGAATATGCCGATTGCGTGTTCAACCTGCTCGACACGCCCGGCCACGAGGATTTCTCGGAGGACACGTACCGCACACTGACGGCGGTCGACGCCGCGGTGATGGTAATCGACGCCGCCAAGGGTATCGAAGAGCGAACCCGCAAGCTGTTCGAGATCTGCCGCTTGCGCGACATTCCCATTCTCACGTTCATCAACAAGATGGACCGCGACAGCCAGGATGCCTTCGCCCTCCTTGACGAGATATCCTCGGCGCTGGCGCTGGACACCGCACCTGTCACCTGGCCGGTCGGGCGGGGGCGGGATTTCGCCGGCACCTATGATCTGCGCAAGCGCGAGATGCATCTGCTCGCTGATCTTCCGCAATCCGATCCCCGCCTGGCCACGCTTGGCGAGGAGCTCGACCTGGTGCGCGCAGCTCTACCGGAGTTCGACATCGGACCGTTTGCCGCCGGCCACCTGACGCCGGTCTTCTTCGGCAGTGCAATCCGGGATATCGGCGTCACCGACCTGCTCGACGGACTTGCCGAATATGGGCCGCCGCCGCGCGCCCAGCCGGCCGATACGCGCGTGGTCGAAGCCAATGAGCCGGGACTGACCGCCCTGGTATTCAAGATACAAGCCAACATGGACCCGAACCATC
>JAGXAV010000009.1 GCA_018971455.1 Rhodospirillales bacterium | reverse complement strand
CTGGGCCTTCGGCTGGTGCTCGCCCGGGCGCTGATGCAGGCCCATGGCGGCCAGCTGGAGGTCGAGGCGCTGCGCGGCGTGGGCACCCGGGGCAGCCTGCATTTCCCGGCATCGCGGGTGCGTTCGGTGATAGGCGAGCCGGTCTGGCGGCGATCGATGATGAAATCATGGCCCTTGGGCTTGCGGGCAATGGCGGCGCGGATTGCCGCGTCGAGCGCGTCGTCATCGGCGCCGGCGCGCAGCAGGCCGCGGAAATCGGCGGCGTCTTCCTGGCCCAGGCACATAAAGAGCGTGCCGGTGCAGGTCAGCCGCACGCGATTGCAGCTTTCGCAGAAATTATGGGTCATCGGCGTGATGAAGCCGATCCGCCGCCCGGTCTCGGCGAGCGTGTAGTAGCGCGCCGGGCCGCCGGTGCGGTAGTCGCTCTCCTGCAGCGTCCAGCGTTTGCGCAGCCGCGCGCGAACCACGGAGAGCGGCAGGTACTGGTCGGCCCGCTCGCCGTCGATCTCGCCGAGCGGCATGGTCTCGATCAGGCAGAGATCGAAGCCGTGCTCGCCGCACCAGGCGATCATGCCGTCGATGCTGTCCTCGTTGACGCCCTTGAGGGCCACGGCGTTGATCTTCACGGCCAGGCCCGCCGCCTTGGCGGCGAAAATGCCGTCCAGCGTCTTCTCGATGCGGCCCCAGCGGGTCAGCGCGGTGAAGGTGGCCGGGTCGAGCGTATCGAGGCTGACATTGACGCGGCGCACCCCGGCGGCCCGCAGCGCGGCGGCGTGGCGGGCAAGCTGGGTGCCGTTCGAGGTCAGTGTCAGTTCCTCGAGCCCATGGCCCAGGCGGGCGCCCAGGCGGGCGAACAGCGTGGTCACGTCGCGCCGGACCAGCGGCTCGCCGCCGGTGATGCGGATCTTGGTGGTTCCGAGGCGGATGAAGGCCGCGCAGAGACGCTCCAGCTCCTCGAGCGACAGGATCTCCGCCTTCGGCAGGAAGGTCATGTCCTCGGCCATGCAATAGGCGCAGCGCAGGTCGCAGCGATCCGTGACGGAGACCCGCAGATAGGTAATGGCCCGGCCGAACGGGTCGATCATCGCACCTTGCTTCCCCCGGGTCATACGCATCCGGATAGAACGCCTATGTTGCCCTTCCGCCGCCCAAGCGCAAGGCGCGGCGGGCCGGCGCGGCTACCGCTCCGGCGGCAGCGGCTCCAGCGGGGCGGCCCGCAGGTCCATGAGCACCTTGCCGGCATGCTCGAAATTGACCGTCACGCGCGCGCCGACGACGGACTGCACCTGGCCCGCGCCCCAGTCCGGACGGCCGGGGTGGCGCACCCATTGGCCGGGTTCGAGCAGCGCCCTGGCGGGCCGGCCGGGCTCGGGGGGAAGGGTCATGCGCGCTCCTGCGGGCTGGTCCGCAATGCCGCGCGCCGGGCGCGGCGTTCCTTTATGTGCGGCCGGGCGGGCGCCCGCGCAACTTCTCGACTTGCGCGGGCAATGCGTCGTAATTCAAACGTGAATCCTTCGGCGATGGCGGCGGCCCCGCGGAGCCTGGTGCGGGATTCATCGAAGCAAGGCGTGATCGACATGCGAGACAGGCTGGGTGACGATCGACTGCGCCTGGCCGAGCTGATGGCCGCGCGGCTCTGCCATGATCTGAGCGGCCCGCTGGGCGCGCTGATGAACACCCTCGAAATGGTCACGGAAGACCCCTCCTGCGCCACGGAGGCGTTGCCGCTGGCCAACGACGTGGCGATGGCGCTGGGCCGGCGGCTGCGGCTGGTGCGCGCCGCCTGGGGCGGGGCGGGGGCCGCCCTCGGCGTGGCCGACCTGCGTGCCCTGAGCGAGGCGGTGGGCGATCGCGGGAAACTCACGGTCGATCTGTCGGGATTGGCGCCGGCGGGGCGGTTCAGCGCCGATGGCGGGCGGCTCGTTCTCAATCTGCTGATGCTGGCGGGCGAGAGCCTGCCGGCCGGCGGCGTGGTGCGGCTCAGCGGCGAGCCGGCGCGCGAGGTGGTGGTGCAGATCGAGGGCGCGCGGGCCGCCTGGCCTGTCGGCCTGGCCGGTCTGCTGGCCGAGCCGGCACGCGCCTGGGCGATGATCGGCGAGGGTGACGGCGTCCGCAGCGTGCGCGGCCTGCAGGCGCCGCTGACCGCCCTCATCGCGGCCGCGGGCGGCTTCCGCCTGTCCTTGCTGATGGCCGGCTCCGCGGAGCCCGCGCCGCCGCTGCTGATGCAGCCGATCGACGGCTAGCGGCCCGATTCTGGCGCCCCATCCTCGCGATCAGCGCCCCGCGGGCGCCGGGGGAATCGGCCCACGGAACCGCCGCTCCCACGGCGGCGGGCATTCCCGCGCCGCATTTACCGTTTGTTCGCCCTCGCACCGCACACTCGCCCAGGGGCGCCTCGCCGGGGGGCCATGGTTGGGGGCCGAGGAGTGGCGATGGATGACCTGCTGGCGGATTTCCTGACCGAGACCGGAGAGAGCCTCGCCGAGCTCGACGTCGCCCTGGTCCGCCTGGAGCGGGCGCCGGAGGACGGGGCGACGCTGTCGCTGATCTTCCGTCTGGTGCACACCATCAAGGGCACGTGCGGCTTTCTCGGCCTGCCCCGGCTGGAGCGGGTGGCGCATGCCAGCGAGAACGTGCTCGGCCGCGTGCGCGACAAGGTGTTGCCGGTGACGCCCGATCTGGTCAGCGCGGTCCTGGCCGGCATCGACCGCATCAAGACGATCGTGGCCGGGCTGGGCGCCACCGGGGCCGAGCCCGACGGCGACGACGCGGCGCTGATCGCCGCCCTCGACACGGCGAGCGAGGGGCGCGCGCCGCCGGCGGCCATGCCGGCGGCCCTACCGGTGACGGAGCCCGCCTCGCCCGTCGCCGCCGCGCCGGCCAATGCGCCCGAGCCGGCCGCCGAACCGCCGGGCGGCGGGCAGACGATCCGTGTCGGTGTGGATGTGCTCGAGGATCTGATGACGCTGGTCAGCGAGCTGGTGCTGACGCGCAACCAGCTGCTGCAGATTGCGCGGGGGCACGAGGACGGCGCCTTCGCGGTGCCCTTGCAGCGCCTGTCGCACATCACCTCCGACCTGCAGGAAGGGGTGATGAAAACCCGCATGCAGCCGATCGGCCATGCCTGGAACAAGCTGCCGCGGCTGGTGCGCGATCTGGCGCGCGACCTGGACAAGAAGATCGAGCTGACCATGCTCGGCGCCGAGACCGAACTCGACCGCCAGGTTCTCGAGCTGATCAAGGACCCGCTCACCCACATGGTGCGCAACTCGGGCGATCACGGTCTGGAGACGACGGCCGAGCGGCGGGCGGCGGGCAAGTCGGATGCCGGGCGCATCACGCTCAACGCCTTCCATGAAGGCGGCCACATCATCATCGAGATCGCCGATGACGGGCGCGGCCTTCCGGTGGAACGCATCCGCGCCAAGGTGATCGACAAGGGGCTGGCGACGGCGGCTGAACTCGCCGGCATGACGGACGCGCAGATTCAGGGCTTCATCTTCCGCCCCGGCTTCTCCACCGCCGCCGCCGTGACCGCCGTCTCCGGGCGCGGCGTCGGCATGGACGTGGTCAAGACCAACATCGAGCGCATCGGCGGCACGGTCGACCTCAAGAGCGTGGCGGGCCAGGGCACCAGCTTCACCATCAAGATCCCGCTGACGCTGGCCATCGTGTCGGCGCTGATCGTCGAGGCCGGCGGCGAGCGTTTCGCCATTCCGCAGCTCAGCGTGATGGAGCTGGTGCGCGCGGGCGCCGCGGCGGAGCCGGGGGCGGGCCAGGAGCCCGGCGCCACGGTGATCGAGCATATCGGCCAGACCCCGGTGCTGCGCCTGCGCGACCGTCTGCTGCCGCTCATCCGCCTCGCCGATCTGCTGCGGCTTGACGCGCCGCCCGCGCGGCCGGCGGAGGGTGCGGCCAGCCTGCATATCGTCGTCGCCCAGGTCGGCGGGGCCATTTTCGGCATCATCGTCGATCGCGTGTTCGACACCGAGGAGATCGTCGTCAAGCCGGTCGCGCCGATCCTGCGGCACATGACGATGTTCAGCGGCAACACCATTCTCGGCGACGGCTCGGTCATCATGATCCTCGATCCCAACGGCATCGCCCGCGCCACCGGCATCGGCGCGGGCGACGGGCGGCAGCTCGCCGAAGCGCATGGCGACGGGCTGGCCCCGCCCGGCGCGCGCAGCGACGAGCGCACTTCGCTTCTGCTGTTCCGCGCCGGCGGCGAGGAAACCATGGCGGTGCCGCTGGGCCTCGTCGCGCGGCTCGAAGACCTGCCGCGCGAGGCCATCGAGATGTCGGCCGGCCAGGCGGTGACGCAGTATCGCGGCGCCTTGATGCCGCTGGTGGCCCTGACGGGAGAGATCGATCTCGCCCGGCCCCGCCAGCCGGTGCTGGTTTTCACCGATGGCGAGCGAACGGGCGGGCGGGAACGCAGCATGGGCCTGGTGGTCGATGCTATCGTCGATGTCGTGCAGGACGCGCTGCGGGTCGAGCTTGCCGGCGACCGTCCCGGTTTGCTCGGCACCGCCGTGATCGCCGGGCGCGCGACCGACGTCATCGACACCGGCTACTGGCTGACGCGCGCCTTCCATGACTGGTTCGGCAAGGCCGGCGGCGGGCCGGCGGGACGCGGGGCGCATCGCGTGCTGGTGGTGGAGGACAGCGCGTTCTTTCGCCAGCTTCTCGTCCCGGCGCTGGCGGCGGCGGGCTACGACGTCACCGCCTGCGCCGATGCGGGTGCTGCGCTGCGCCTGCTAGACGGGGGCGAGATGTTCGATGCCATCGTCTCGGACATCGAAATGCCGGGCATGAGCGGTCTTGCCTTCGTCGGCCGGCTGCGCGCCGGCGGCGCCTGGGCGGAGCTGCCGGTGATTGCGCTGAGCGGCCGGGCCAATGCCGCCGAGATCGCCGCGGGAAGGGCCGCCGGCTTTACCGATTACGTGCAGAAATTCGAGCGCGACGCCCTGCTGCGCAGCCTGGCGCAATGTCTCGCCGCGCGCGGCGAACAGCGGCTCGCGGCATGAGGGACGAGATGGGCATGGGGGCGGGGCTGGCCATGCTGTCGCGCGAGACGGCCGGCGATACCGAGCAGGCTTTCGTGACGCTGAGCGTGGCCGATCAGCTTTGCGGCATTCCGGTTCTCGGCGTGCGCGATATCCTGGCCGAGCAGGCCATCACGCGAATTCCGCTGGCGCCGCGCGAGGTGGCGGGCAGCCTCAATCTGCGCGGCCGCATCGTCACCGCGATCGATCTGCGCCGGCGTCTGCGGCTGGCCGATGCGCCGGCGGGTGACGCGCGCATGTCGGTGGTGGCGGAGCAGGGAGGGGAACTCTACGCGCTGCTGGTCGATCAGGTCAGTGAAGTGCTGAACCTGCCGACCAGCGCCTTCGAGCCCAACCCGGCGACATTGCCGGCCAACTGGGCCGCCTACAGCGCCGGCATCTACCGGCTGCAGGGGCGGTTGCTGGTGGTGCTCGATATCGCGCGGCTGCTGGCCCTGTCGGCCGAGGCGTGAGGGGGCAGGCATGAACGAAGCCGTTCGGACGTGCCTCGTCGTCGATGACAGCCGGGTGGTGCGCAAGGTGGCACGCCGCATTCTCGAAGGCTGCGGCTTCAATGTCGAGGAAGCCGAGGATGGCAGCGTCGCCCTTGTCTGCTGCCGGCGCCACCTGCCGGGCTGCGTGCTGCTCGACTGGAACATGCCGGTGATGAACGGCATCGAATTCCTCAAGGCGTTGCGCCGCGAGTTCGGGCCGGACCGCCCGCCCGTTCTGTTCTGCACAACTGAGAACGACATCAGCTTCATCGAGCAGGCGATCGCCTTCGGCGCGCAGGAATTCATCATGAAGCCGTTCGACGAGGCGATCCTGCTCGGCAAGCTCGAACAGGTCGGATTGCTGTGAGTGCCGCCATGGCGGTGGCGGCGCCGGCGCTGCGAGACCCGGCGCGCGTCATGATCTGCGACGATTCGGCGGTGATCCGCGCCGCCCTCGCCCGGATGCTGGAGGCTGATCCGCAAATCCGCGTCGTGGCGCGCACCGCCAATGGCCAGCAGGCGATCGAGGAGATCGCTCGCCGGCCCGGCACCATCGATGTCGTCGTGCTCGACATCGAAATGCCGGTGCTGGACGGCATCGCGGCCCTGCCGCTGCTGCTGCGCGCCGATCCCGCGCTGCGCGTCATCATGGCCAGCACGCTGACCAACCGCGGTGCCGACATCGCCCTGCAGGCCCTGCGGCTGGGGGCCGCGGATTACGTGCCCAAGCCGGCGACGGCGGCCATCGCCGATGACAGCTTCCGCCAGGAGCTGCTCGCGAAGGTCAAAGGGCTGGCCCGGCTGCGGCGCCCGGCGGCGCTGCCCGGGCGCGGCGGTCCCGCCCTGCGGCCGGCAGCCCGCCAGGCCCCGCTCCTGCTCGCCATCGGCAGCTCCACCGGTGGGCCGCAGGCGCTGTTCACGCTGATCCAGGGCCTCGGTCCCGCCGTGCCCCTGCCGGTGGTGCTGACGCAGCACATGCCGGCCAGCTTCACCCCGATCCTCGCCGCCCATCTGACCCGGCTGGGCGGCATGCCCTGCGCCGAGGCCAGCGACGGGGCGGCGTTGCAGGCCGGCCACATCACCCTGGCGCCGGGCGACCGCCATTTGCTGATCGAGGGCGGGCCAGGCGCCCTCCGGGCGCGCGTGACCGCAGATCCGCCGGAGAATTTCTGCCGCCCGGCGGTCGATCCGATGCTGCGCAGCGCCACCGCCTGCTGTGGCGGCCGGGTGCTCATGGTGATGCTGACCGGCATGGGGCATGACGGGCTGGCCGGCACGCGCGCGCTGGTGGCCGGCGGCGGCACGGCGCTGGCGCAGGACGAGGCAACCAGCGTGGTCTGGGGCATGCCGGGCGCCATCGCCCAGGCGGGCCTGTGCCATGACGTGCTCCCGCTGCCGGCCCTGGCCGGCAAGGTGCGCACCCTGCTCGGCATGCCGCGCGCATGACACCGCAGAGCTTCGAGACCTTCGCCGGGCTGCTCCACCGAGGCTCCGGCCTGGCGATCGGACCGGACAAGACGTACCTGCTCGAAACCCGCCTCGCGCCCATTCTCAAGCAGCACGGACTGCGCGACCTCGACGCGCTGGCTGGCCGCCTGCGCGAACCCGGCACCGCCCCCCTCGAGCGCGCCATCGTCGAGGCGATGACCACCAATGAAAGCTTCTTCTTTCGCGACGACAAGCCCTTCGCTCATGTCCGCCATCAGGCGCTCGCGCGGCTGGTGGCGGCACGCCCGGCGGCGGCGCGGCTGCGCATCTGGTCGGCCGCCGCGAGCACCGGGCAGGAGGCTTACTCGCTGGCCATCATCATCGCCGAACATCGCGCCCTGCTCGGCGGGCGCGACGTCGAGATCGTCGGCACCGACATCGCCCGCGAGCAGCTCGCCCGCGCGCGCGAGGGGCTCTACACGCAGTTCGAGGTGCAGCGTGGCCTGTCGATGCAGCATCTGGTGAGGTATTTCCGCAAGGAGGGCACCAACTGGCGCATCGCCGAGGCGCTCCGGGCCATGGTGTCGTTCCGCGAGTGGAATCTCCTCGGCGAGCTGCGCGCGCTCGGTCAGTTCGACCTGGTGTTCTGCCGCAACGTGCTGATCTATTTCGACCAGCCCACCAAGACCCGGGTGCTGGAAGCGATCGCCCGGCAGATGACGCCGGATGCCCTGCTCTATCTCGGCGCCGCCGAAACCGTCCTCGGCCTCACCGACCGTTTTGCCACCGTCTCCGGCGAGCGCGGCGTCTACGCACGGGAAATGGCCGCGGCCTGACCACGCCGGCCGGCCCGACTCCCAAACGGCAGGCGCGCGGGCGGGCCGCTCAGCGCGCGGCGGCGCGCCCCACGGCGTGATAGGCGAAGCCGGCCCCGGTCATGGCCGCGGGGTCATAGACGTTGCGCAGATCGACCAGCACGGCGCCGCGCATGGCGGCGCGCAGGCGGTCCGGCGCGAGGGCGCGGAACTCATTCCATTCTGTGATCAGAACCAATGCGTCGGCGCCGTCCGCGGCCTCCAATGCATCGCGGCAATAGGTCACCGCACCCGGCAGCAGCGGGCGGGCCTGCTCCATCCCCTCGGGGTCGAAGGCACGCACGGCCGCGCCGTCCTCGACCAGGCGCGAGACGATCGGAATGGCGGGGCTGTCGCGCATGTCGTCGGTCTCGGGCTTGAAGGTCAGGCCGAGCACGGCAATCGTCTTGCCGCGAACGCTGCCGCCGCAGGCGGCGATGATGCGCGCCGCCATGCCGGCCTTGCGCGCGTCATTCACCGCCACCACCGTCTCGACCAGGCGCGAGGGCGCGCCGGCATCCTGGGCAATGCGCATCAGCGCCAGCGTGTCCTTGGGAAAGCAGCTGCCGCCGAAGCCCGGCCCCGGATGCAGGAACTTGCGGCCGATCCGCCCATCGAGCCCGATGCCGCGCGCGACGTCGTGCACATCCGCACCCACGCGCTCGCACAAATCGGCCATCTCGTTGATGAACGTCACCTTCATCGCCAGGAAGGCGTTGGCGGCGTATTTCACCAGCTCGGCGGTCTCGATGCCGGTGAACAGGATCGGCGCCTCGATGAGATAGAGCGGCCGATAGAGTCGCCGCAGCACCTCCTGCGCGCGGGCGCTCTCGCAGCCGATCACCACGCGGTCGGGGCGCATGAAATCGGCGATGGCGCTGCCCTCGCGCAGAAACTCGGGGTTGGAGGCGACGTCGATCTCCAGATCGGGCCGCAGCTCGCGCAGGATGGCGGCAATGCGCCGCCCGGTGCCGACCGGGACGGTCGATTTCGTCACCACGACGGTGGGCCGCCGGATCGCGCGGGCCACCTGCTCGACGGCGGCGGTGACGTAGCTGAGATCGGCATGGCCGTCGCCGCGGCGGGTCGGCGTGCCGACAGCGATGAACACCGCCTCGGCCTCGGCGACGGCCGCCGGCAGATCGTCACCGAAGGTCAGGCGGCCGGCGGCGACGTTCTCGCCCACCAGCTGCTCGAGCCCGGGCTCGTAGATCGGCATGCGCCCGGCGCGCAGCGCCGCGAGCTTGCCCGGGTCGGTCTCCACCACGGCGACCTCGACGCCGAACTCGGCGAAGCAGGCGCCGGAAACCAGGCCGACATAACCGCCGCCAATCATCGCGATACGCAATATCTCTCTCCTGCATCGCCGCGATGCGGCCGGGTCCTACAAGCTATGATATCCTGCTGCGTGGGCGCCGTCATGCGCGCCCGCCGGCAACCTGTTCGCACGATGGCCTTGCAATGACCTTACGATGACCGCGCCCCTGCTGCTGCATGTCTATCCGACCTTCGCCGTGGGCGGGGCGCAGGCGCGCTTCGCTGCCATCGCCAATCATTTCGGGCCGCGCTGGCGCCACGCCATCATTGCCATGGATGGCGAGCGGGCCTGCGCGGCCCGGCTTTCGGCCGAGCTGGACGTCGTCTACCCCGAGATTCTCGTGCGCAAGGGCGACACGCTGGGCAATGTCGGCCGGTTCCGTGCCGCACTGCGCACGCTGCGTCCGCACGCGCTGGTGACCAGCAACTGGGGGTCGATCGAATGGGCGATCGCCAATCGCTGGCCGGCGGTCCGTCACATCCATGTCGAGGACGGATTCGGGCCGGAGGAGCGTGCCGCGCAACTGCCACGCCGGGTGTGGACGCGCCGGCTCGCGCTGCGGCGGGCGACGGTCGTGGTGCCGTCACGCCTCCTGCACGGCATCGCCACGCAGATCTGGCGGCTCGATGCGCGGCGCCTTCGCTACGTGCCGAACGGCATCGATCTGGCGCGCTTCCGCCCGGCCGCAAGGCCGGACGGCCAGGGCCTGGTGATCGGCACGGTGGCGGCGCTGCGGGCGGAAAAGAACCTCGCGCGTTTGCTGCGCGCCGTGGCCCTGGCGCGCGGGCGGGCGCCGCACTTGGCCGGGCAGCTGCGGTTGGTGATCGTCGGCGGCGGGCCCGAGCGCGGCGCCCTGGAGGCTCTGGCCACCGAGCTGGGGCTGATCGGGTGCGTCGAGTTCGCCGGGCATAGTGGCGAACCGCAAGGCTTCTACGCCGGCTTCGACGTCTTTGCATTGTCATCGGATACGGAGCAGATGCCGCTCTCGGTGCTGGAGGCGATGGCCGCCGGACTGCCGGTGGCGGCCAGCGATGTCGGCGATGTGCGCGCCATGCTGGCCGAAGCGAACGGCCCCTTCGTGGTGCCGCGCGACGATGGCGCCCTGGCCGATGCGCTGCTCGGCCTGCTCGCCGATGCGGGGCTGCGCCGGGCCGTGGGGTCCGCCAACCGGGACAAGGCCGAGCGCGACTACGACCAGGCCCGCATGTTCGCCGCCTGGGCGGCGCTCTTCGACGGGGTCGTGTAGAAGGCGAACCGCGCCGGCGCGCTGGTTCAGGGAGCCCGGGCTCATTGGGGGGAGGATGGCGGTTTGCTCGGAACCTTTCTGACGTCATTGCTGATCCCGCCGGAGAACCTGCTGCCGCTCGGGCTCCTCGGCCTGGCGATGCTGTGGCGTTGCCCGCGAACGGGGCGGCTGCTGGTGGGGATCTCGCTGGGCGGGCTGTTCCTGTTCTCCCTGCCGGTGGTGAGCATGCTGCTGGTGGTCTCGCTGGAGAGCGGCCTCGCGCGGCACGTGGTGGTGAGCGGACCCGACGCGCCGGAGGCCATCGTCATCCTGAGCGGCGACGCGGGCTATGGCGCGGCCGGCGGGATCGATCCGGGCAGCGGCATTGGCCCGCTGACGCTGGAGCGGATGCGGGCGGGGGCGGAGCTGGCGCGGCGCACCGGGCTGCCCATCCTGACCACCGGCGGACCGATGGAGCGCGGCGCGACACCGATCGCCACGCTGATGGCGCGCAGCCTGCAGGAGGATTTCGCCACCCCGGTGCGCTGGGTGGAACCCGCGGCGGGCACCACCTGGCAGAACGCCGCCTTCAGCGCCCGCCTGCTCGCGCGCGACAACATCCGGCGCGTCTATGTGGTCAGCAATGCGTGGCATCTGCGCCGCGCCAGGATCGCCTTCGCCGATGCCGGGCTGGTCGCGGTGCCGGCCGGCATCCGCTTCGGCCGCTGGCCGCGCCTCGATGTCGATGCGTTCCTGCCGCACGCCTCCTCCCTGCAGCGCAGCTATTTCGCCATGCATGAATGGATCGGCTACGTCGTCTACCGGCTGCGCGGCCACGCCGGATGAAGATCGACGTGACGGCCTTCGCGGCACTGGAGGACATGCCTGCCGAGATCGCCGGCCTGTTCGCCACCGCCGAGGTTTTTTCCACCCGCTGGTGGTGGCACAGCACGATCGCCGCCGGTATGGCGCCAGACGCGACCCCGCGCTTCATGCTGGCAAGCGCCGACGGGCACGCGCTGGCGCTGTTCGCCATGCAGCAACGCCAGCGCGGCGCCGTGCTGGAAAGCCTGACGACGCCCTATTCCTGCCGCTACGCGCCCCTGCTGCGGAACGGCCTGGACGAACCCGCGCTGCGCGGCATCGGCGCCGCCTTCGCGGGCGCCTGGCGCCGCTGGCCGTCGGTGCGGATCGATGCGCTGCCGGATGACCTGCCCGGCTTGCCGGCGCTGCGCGCGGGCTTCCGCGAAGGCGGCCTGACCGTGGCGCCGTTCGATCATTTCGGCAACTGGCACGAGAACGTGGCCGGTCTCACCTGGGCAGCCTACCTCGCAGCCAGGCCCGGCGAACTGCGCGAGACGGTGCGCCGCCGGCTGCGCCGGACGGATCGGGACGGCGACATCGGCTGGACACTCGTCACCGGCGGCGCCGATCTCGAGGCGGGAATCGCCGAGTACGAGGATGTCTATGCCAGGAGCTGGAAAACGCCCGAACCGTTCCCGCGCTTCAACGCCGTCCTGATGCGCGCCGCAGCCGCGGTCGGCGCGCTGCGCCTCGGCATTCTGCGCCAGGGCGGGCGGGCAGTGGCGGCGCAGCTCTGGGTCGTGCATGAAGGGTGCGCCACGGTGCTCAAGCTCGCCCATGACGAATCCTTCCGCGCGCTCTCACCCGGCACGCTGCTGACCGCCTTGATGATCCGCCGCCTCCTGGAAGCGGAGCATGTCGAGGAACTCGATTTCGGTCGCGGCGACGACGAGTACAAGCGGCTCTGGGTTGGCCGGCGACGCCAGCGCATCGGGCTGCTGCTGATCAATCCGCGCCGGTTGCGCGGGCTCGCGCTGCTGGGCCGCGCCTGGCTGGGCGGCGCACGCCGCCGGTTGCGGGCCTGAGTCTTCCGAAAGGGCCTACATGCGCATTCTCTACAGCCACCGCATCCAGTCGCGCGACGGACAGAGCGTACATGTGGAGGAGTTGATCACCGGCTTTCTGCAGGAGGGCCACGAGGTGCGGGTGGTCGGGCCGGGGTTCTACGCGCAGGCCGGTTTTGGCGGCGGCAGCCGGCTCGTCGCAGCACTGCGCCGGCTGCTCCCGGGCGTATTGGCCGAGCTGGCCGAGCTGGCCTACAATGTGCCGGCCTATCTGCGGCTGCGCCGGGCCTGTCGGGATTTTCGCCCGGATGCGATCTACGAGCGTTACAATCTCTACTATCTGGCCGGCGCCCTGCTCTCCCGACGCACCGGGCTGCCTTTCTACCTCGAGGTCAACTCTCCGCTGGCCGAGGAGCGCGCGCAATATGGCGGGCTCAGGCTGGTTCGCCTCGCCCATGCGCTGGAGCGGCGTGTGTGGCGGCGGGCGCGGCGGGTGCTCGCGGTCACCGGCGCGCTGAAGGCCGGCATCGTCGCCAAGGGCGTCACCGAGGAGCGCTGCGTCGTGGTGCCGAACGGCGTCGTGCTGAACCGTTTCACACCGCCGCCCTTCGCGCCGGACCGGCCGGCCGGTGAGCCGCCGGTGCTCGGCTTCGTCGGATTCGTGCGAAGCTGGCACTGGCTGGACGGCGTGCTGCGCGCCATGGCCGCCGATCGCACGGCGCTCGGCCTGACCATCGTCGGCAAGGGGCCGGCGCAGCCCGAACTCGAGGCGCTGGCGGCCGAGCTGGGAATTGGCGACCGCATCCGCTTCACCGGGCTGGTCGCGCATGACCGCGTGCCCGATCTCGTGGCCGGTTTCGACATCGCCTTGCAGCCGAAGGTCGTCGCCTGGGCCTCGCCGCTGAAAATCTTCGATTACATGGCGGCGGGGCGGGCCATCGTCGCGCCGGACCAGGCGAATATCCGAGAGATCCTGCAACACGACAGCACCGCCCTGTTGTTCGACCCGGATTCACCCGAAGCGATGTGGCGCGCGGTGGTCCGCTTGGCGGGCGATCCGGCATTGCGCGCGCGCCTCGGCGCCGCCGCCCGCGCCGAGCTCGAGCAGAAGGAGTACACCTGGCGCGGCAACGCGCGGCGGATCGCCGCCATGATGGCGGCGGACGCGGTTGGAACGCCGGCTTCGGGGGAGTAGGTTGGCCAACGGCTCCAGCCGCACAGGAGGGTTCGATGCCGACCATCCGTCATCCACGCGCCACGTTTCTTGTCCTCGCCTTTGCCCCGGCCGCATTGTTCGCGGCATCGTCCGCCGCATCGGCGCGCACGCTCGAAGTCGGACCCGGCAAGTCCTACCAGCAGCCCTCTGCCGCGATCGCCGCCGCCCAGCCCGGTGACACCGTCAGCATCGCCGCCGGACAATATTTCGACTGCGCCGTGATCAAGACCGACCGCCTGACCATCGAAGGCAGCGCGCCGAACGCCGCGGCCGTGCTGACCGACAAGCAATGCGCCGGCAAGGGCCTGCTGGTGACCGACGGCAACGACATCACCATCCGCAATCTGACGCTGACGCGCGTGCGGGTGCCCGACGGCAACGGCGCCGGCATCCGCGCCGAGGGGCGCAACCTGACCGTCGATCACGTGAAGTTCATCAACAACCAGGATGGGATTCTGGGCAACGACAATCCGGGCAGCACGATCATCGTGCGCGACAGCTTCTTTCAGCGCAACGGCGCCTGCGACGCCTACTGCGCGCACGGCATCTATGTCGGCGCGGTGAAGCTGCTGCGGGTGGAGAACAGCGTGTTCACCGAGACCCAGCATGCCCACAACATCAAATCGCGGGCGGCGCTCACCGAGGTCATCGGCTGCGACATTTCCGACGGACCGGAAGGCACCTCGAGCTACCAGATCGACATCCCCTCAGGCGGCGGGCTGGTGGTGCGCAACACGAAAATGGAGAAGGGGCCGAAATCGGAGAACCACACCACGGCGATCATTCTCGGCGAGGAGGGTGTCGGCCAGCCGACACCGCAGATCACCATCACCGACAATACCCTGCGCAATGACGGCACCTATCCGACATTGCTGGTAGATAATCTGACGGCGACGCCGGCGATGCTGAGCGGCAACAAGCTCATCGGCAAGGTGACGCCGCTGAAGGGCGACGGACAGGTCCGGTAGGCCGGAGCCGGACGGCTACTCGCGCGTCCAGATGGCGCCCTTGATGCGCGCGATGAAGGCGGCGTGGGCCGCGAGTTCGGCAGCACTCGGCTCGATCGGGTGCGGCGTGTGCGGGCCGGTCGCGGTGTGGCGCACGAGCGAGAGGTCGGCCTGCTCGTCCTCCACCAGCGACAGCCCGCGCTGCCGCCCGCCGGTGAGCTCGACATAGACTTCCGCGAGCAGCTTGCAGTCGAGCAGCGCGTTGTGCGTGGTGCGCTGGGAGAGATCGATATCGAGCCGCCGGCACAAGGCGTCGAGGCTGTTGGGCATGCCGGGATAGCGCTGCTTGGCCATCGCCAGCGTATCGATCATGCGGCCGCGATCGAGTGCCGCCAGCCCGATCCGCGCGAACTCGGCATCGAGGAAGCCGAAATCGAATGGCGCATTATGCGCGATCAGCGGCCCGTCGCCCAGGAAGGCCAGCAGCGCGTCGGCGATCTCCTCGAAGCGCGGAGCGTCGCGCAAGGCATCGAGCGTGATGCCGTGGATGCGGGTGGCGCCCTCCGGAATGTCCCGGCCGGGATGGATCAGCGTATGATAATGCCGCCCCGTGGGCAGATCGCCATCGAGCTCGAGGGCGGCAATCTCGATGACGCGGTCGCCGAGCAGCGGGTCGAGCCCGGTCGTTTCCGTGTCGAACAGGACGGATCGGATCATCCCTGCAACTCGCGAATCAGCCGGCGCAGCGTGCGCTGGGCATGGTGGCGGGAAAGCCCGGTGCGGACCAGCGTATCGGCATGGCGCCGCTTGTGGCGGTCGGGCGTCTGCTGGGCGATCACCGCCTCGATCTGGGCCGTGCTCATCCGCCCGCGCAGCCGCACCCGATGGAGCTGCACCGCGCGCGGCGCCGACACCACCACCACGTGATCGACCCGCCGCTGGCCGCCGGTCTCGAACAGCAGCGGAATGTCGAGCACCACCGCCCGGGCGCCGGCACGGCGGGCGCGGGCGAGGAATGCCCGCTCCATGCCGCGCACCAATGGATGCAGAATCGCTTCCAGGCGCCGCAGCGCGGAGACCTGGCCGAGCACCGCCCGGCGCAAGGCCGCGCGGTCGAGCCGGCCGGCGACCACCGTGCCGGGGAACGCCGCGGCAATCTCCGGCAGCGCCCGGCCGCCCGGCGCCTGCAACGCGTG
>JAGXAV010000385.1 GCA_018971455.1 Rhodospirillales bacterium | reverse complement strand
GGGGCCGACGTCGCGCTGATCCGCTGGCCGATATTTTCGACAGCGAGATCATACCGCTCCTGAAGGTGGCGCCGGGCCTGCGGCCGATCGGCGTGTTCGAGGAGATGATGCGCCGGCATCCCGACCTCGATCCGAAGGTCCGCCGCACCATGGAGCGGCGCATCCGGTCGTGGCGGGCGGTCCATGGCGCCGAGCGTGAGGTGATCTTCCGCCAGGTTCACGAGCCGGGACGGCTCGGCCTGTCGGACTTCACCGAGATGGGCGATCTGGGCGTGCGCGTCGCCGGCGTGTCGCTCGATCATCGGCTCTATCACTTTCGGCTGATCTGGTCCGGCTTCGAACATGCCCATGTGATCCTGGGCGGCGAAAGCTACGTGGCCCTTGCCGAGGGGCTGCAGAACGCGCTCTGGGCCCTGGGCGGGGCACCGGCGGAGCACCGCAGCGACAGCCTGTCGGCGGCGTTCCGCAATCTCGACGCGGATGCCCGGATCGCGTCCCCGGACGTGGTGTAGGAGCGCTTCTCCTGGGCAGGGCTGAGCTGCCTTGGGTCAGGCTGCCAGGGCTGGCAGGCTGATGGCGAGATCATCGCTCAATGGGGCGATGGTTTCCAGGCTCATGTAGCGGGCGCGCTGGACCGCCCATTCGTCGTTCTGTTCCAGCAGCAGGGCGCCGATCAGGCGGGTGACTGCCTCTTCATTCGGGAAGATCCCCACCACATCGCTACGGCGCTTGATCTCGCCATTGAGGCGTTCCAGCGGGTTGGTGGAGTGCAGCTTGGCGCGGTGCTGGGCGGGGAAGCCCATGTAGGCCAGCACGTCGGCCTCGGCCTCGTCCATGAGCCCGGCGAGCTTCGGCACCCGTGAGCGCACCTGATCGGCCACCTCGCGCCACTGCTTGCGGGCTGCCGCCGCGTCGTTCTGGGCAAACGCGGTGCCGACCCAGGCGGAGACGATGCGGCGCTGGGTCTTGCCGGCATAGGCCAGCGCGTTGCGCATGAAGTGCACCCGGCAGCGCTGCCAGGTGGCGTTCAGCACCTTGGTGATGGCCACCTTCAGCCCCTCATGCGCGTCGGAGACCACCAGCTTGACCCCGCGCAGGCCGCGGCGGGCCAGGCTGCGCAGGAACTCGACCCAGAACGGCTCGGCCTCGCTGTGGCCGATCGCCATGCCGAGCACCTCACGCCGTCCGTCGGTGTTCACGCCCACCGCGACGATCACCGCGACCGAGACGATGTGGTGCCCGCGCCGGGCTTTGACGTAGGTGGCATCGAGCCAGATATAGGGCCACTCGCCCTCGATCGGGCGGGTGAGGAAGGCCTGCACCCGCTCGTCGATCTCCCCGCACAGGCGGGAGACCTGGCTCTTGCTGATCCCGTCCATGCCCATCGCTTTCACCAGATCGTCCACCGAGCGGGTGGAAACGCCCTGGACATAGGCCTCTTGGATCACCGCGGTCAGCGCCTTTTCCGCCATCCGGCGCGGTTCGAGGAAGATCGGGAAGTAGCTGCCGCGGCGCAGCTTGGGGATGCGCAGCTCGACCGTGCCGGCGCGGGTCTGCCAGTCGCGGTCACGGTAGCCGTTGCGCTGGTTGCGCCGTTCGGTGGTGCGTTCGCCGGGGGCGGCGCCGCACAGCTCCTCGGTCTCCAGCGCCATCAGTCGTTCGGCGGCAAAGCCGATCATCTCGCGCAGGAAGCTGGCGTCCGAGCCCTTTTCCAGCAGCTCGCGCAGGGCAATCTTGTCAGCGGTCATCGTGGTGGTCCTCGGGTCAGAGTTGCGTGTGCAACCCAACCCTACCCGGAGCCGCCACGGTGGCCACCTGCGTGACCTCCGCTGTGGGTAAGTGGCCCGCCTCCACCAGACTCTCGGCGGTCGCTCCGGCGGACCACTTATCCACAGCTCCTACACCACCCCGGGGGACACGACCCACCTTCAGTCCTCCAAACGGTAAAATTCCTTACGTCACGGTGGACCACTCTTCAGGCGGGAAGGCCACTGGCGCCCGAAAGGACCGTGGCACATGATCCAAACTAATGATGCGGGCCAAGAATTCCATGCTAGTCTCATGGCGTCGTCACCGGCCCGGGGCCTGTCCATGCCCGTCCCAGCCCTCACCGATGAGAGTTTTTCCGACACTCTTGGCTTGCTCTACGAGGCGGCCACGTCGCCCGATCTGTGGCCGGATGCGCTGGATAGCCTGGAGTCGTGGTTCGGTGCCATGACCGCCCATGTCTTCACCTGGGCCCCCGAGGCGGGCCGTCGCCGAATGTCGTTCGGTGCCCATAGCTACGTGAGGACGGACCAGGACTGGGACTACTATTATCGCATCAACCCCAGGCGGAGAATCCTCGCGGCTCGGCCTTTCGGTTACATCTTGGCATGCAACGAGCATCTCGACGCCGACTTCATCCGGCGCGACGAGTTTTTCAACGACTACTGTCTGCCCCTGGAGCGGCGCTATCTGCTCGGGACGAACTTCGCTTCCCATGACGGCTTGATCGCTTCCTTCGCGGTCATGCGCACTGAGAGACAGGGGCCGTTCGGGCGACGGGAGAAGGCCTTGCTCGCGCGCCTGCTGCCGCATCTCCGTCGCGCCTTCCGCCTTGACCAGGAGCTGCGCGCAGCTCGCGCCGCCGCCGATCGGACCGGCTCGCTTCTCGACGCTCTACTCCAGCCCGTTCTCGCGACCGACGCCGTCGGCCGCATCCGTCACGCAAACCGTGCCGCAGAGGCCCTGCTCTCCGCGGGCGATACCCTATGCCAGGTCCAAGGCCGCCTGGCCGCCGTGCATCCGGAGGAAACCGCCGTGCTGCAGAGCGCGCTTCGCCGCGCGCTGGACACGCCGCCGGGAATTGGTCCTGGCCCCGCGACAAGCCTGATCCTGCATGACCGCGATGGAAGGCGTCTCGGGATTACCGTCACACCGCTTGGCCGCAGCGCGGCTCTTGCGGGACTACCCGAGGAACCTATCGCGTTCGTTACCGCAGGCGCGCTCGATCCCGTGCCAACCGCCCCTGAGCCGCTGCGCACCGCCTTCGGCTTGACCGGCGCAGAGGCGGAGCTTGCCGCCGCGCTCGCCAGCGG
>JAGXAV010000384.1 GCA_018971455.1 Rhodospirillales bacterium | reverse complement strand
CGCCCCGCCGGCGGCAGGCCCACCTGCACCAGGCGGCCACGGAAACGCACGGTGAAGCCGGCGGCCTGCGCCGGATCCCTCGGCGCCAGGCGCCCGACGGCATCGACGGTGAACGGCCCCAGCCGGATCGGCGCATCAAACGGCATGCATCCCTCCGCCCCTGTTGCGTGCGCCGATCTTGCCGGCCAAGGATGAAGCATCCATAAACCGTCGGCAGTTCAGCGGAATTTTCATGGCCCTCATCGCCTCTCTCCGGCTCGTCCTCGCCCCACCCCATCCGGCCGGCCGCCCCTTCATCGCCGGCGGCGTGGTGGCGCTGGTGGCCGGGCTGGTGCTGACGCACTGGCTGGCCTGGCTCGGGCTGATCTTCACCCTCTTCTGCCTGTATTTCTTCCGCGATCCCGAGCGCGTGCCGCCAGGCCGCCCAGGATTGGTGCTGGCGCCGGCCGACGGGCGGGTGGTCGCCGTCAGCCCCGCGACGCCGCCCTCCGAACTCGGGCTGGGCCCGGCGCCGCGCTGGCGGGTGGCGATCTTCCTCTCCGTGCTCGACGTGCATGTGAACCGCATACCGGTCGATGGCACGGTGACGCGCATCGCCTACCGCCACGGCAAGTTCCTCAATGCCAGCCTCGACAAGGCGAGCGTGGACAATGAGCGCAACGCGCTGGCCATCCGCCTGGCCGACGGGCGCGAGATCGCCGTGGTGCAGATCGCCGGCCTGATCGCGCGGCGCATCCTGTGCCATGTGCGCGAGGGCGACGCCGTGCAGGCCGGCGCGCGCTTCGGCATCATCCGCTTCGGCAGCCGAACCGATCTGTACCTGCCCGAGGGGATCAAGCCGCTGGTCGCGGCGGGGCAGCTCATGATCGGCGGCGAGACGGTGATCGCCGATCTGGCGGCACCCGCGTGAGCGGCGCCGCCCAGCCCGGGCCGCGCCCGGTGCCGCCCTCGCCGATCCGCCGCCTGCGGCGCCGGTTGCGCCCGCGCGGGCGGCCGCGCTTCAAGGGCCTGTCCTTCAACCGGATGATCCCCAACATCCTGACCATGCTCGGCCTGTGCTCCGGCCTCACCGCCATGCGCTTCGCGCTGGAGGGCCGCTTCGGCGGCGCGGCCGTCGCCATCGGGGTGGCCGCCTGCATCGACGGGCTGGACGGGCGCATCGCCCGCCTGCTCAAGGCGACCTCGCGCTTTGGGGCCGAGTTCGACAGCCTGGCCGATTTCCTCTGCTTCGGCGTGGCCCCCGCCTTCGTGCTCTATCTGTGGTCGCTCGACACCATGCGCGGCTTCGGCTTCATGCCGTGCCTGATGTTCTCGGTGTGCATGGCGCTGCGCCTCGCGCGTTTCAATGCCGCCCTCGATGCCGGGCCGCACCCGGCCTACACCTACAATTTCTTCACCGGCGTGCCGGCACCGGCCGGGGCGGGGCTGGCGCTGTTTCCGCTCTTCGTCGGGCTGGAAGCGAAGAGCATGGGCTGGACCTGGCTGCTGCACGTGGCGCAGTTCCCCGCCGTGTCGGCGGCGGTGCTGATCGGCGTCGCGCTGCTGCTGGTCTCCACCCTGCCGGTCTGGAGCTTCAAGAATTTCAAGGTGCCGGCCGAATACGTGCTGCCCGTGCTGCTCGGCGTCGGGCTGGTGGCGGCATTGCTGGTGGCCGAACCCTGGGCGGCCCTTGCCGCGGGCGGGCTGTGCTACGCGGCGATGCTGCCATTCAGTGCCCGCAGCTTCCGCCGGTTGCGCGCGGAAGCCGAAATCGACGACGAGATCACGGCCGGCACATAGAGCAACGTCCGATCTGACGGAGCCGCTTCGCGGTCAGTCAGATCGGACTCGGTTGCTCTGGCATTCATGCGTTCCAGAGCAACGTCCGATCTGACGGACTCATCGGGTCGGAGGGCCGTGTTCCGGAACGCCTGGATGCTCGCGGCCGAGCCCGCGGCGGATCAGCCTTGCTTGGCGAGCCGGTCGAAGGCCTGGAGCCGGGCCAGCAGGGCCGGCATTTCGCCGATCGGGATCATGTTCGGCCCGTCGCTCGGCGCGTGGTCCGGGTCCTGATGGGTTTCGATGAAAACCGCGGCGACGCCGACGGCGAGGGCCGCGCGCGCCAGCACCGGGGCGAACTCGCGCTGGCCGCCCGAGGATGCCCCCTGCCCGCCCGGCTGCTGCACCGAGTGCGTCGCGTCGAACACCACCGGATAGCCGGTGCGCGCCATGATCGGCAGGGCGCGCATGTCGCTGACCAGCGTATTGTAGCCGAAGCTCGCGCCGCGCTCGGTGAGCAGAATGCGCTCATTGCCGGTGGCGGCGATCTTCGCCGCCACGTTCACCATGTCCCACGGCGCCAGGAACTGGCCCTTCTTGACGTTGACCGCCTGCCCGGTCTCGCCGGCGGCGACCAGCAGGTCGGTCTGGCGGCACAGAAAGGCCGGGATCTGCAGAATATCCACCGCCTCGGCGGCCGGCGCGCATTGTTCCGGGCCGTGCACGTCCGTCAGCACCGGGCAGCCGAAGCGCGCGCGCACCTCGGCCAGAACGGCAAGCCCGCGCGCCATGCCGACGCCGCGCGCGGCGCCGCCGCTGGTGCGGTTGGCCTTGTCGAAACTGCTCTTGTAGATCCAGGGAATTTCCAGGGCCGCGCAGATCTCGTCGATCGCCGCGGCCATCTCCAGCGCATGGCCGACGCTCTCGATCTGGCAGGGCCCGGCGATGAGCACGAACGGCTGGGCGTTGCCGATGGCAACCCCGCCGACATGGACGGTGCGCGGCGCCGCCGGGACAGGCTCGCGCTCAGACAAGGCGGGCCTGCTTGACGGCGGCGGCGATGAAGCCGCGGAACAGCGGGTGCGGCGCGAAGGGCTTGGATTTCAGCTCGGGATGGAACTGCACGCCGAGAAACCAGGGATGGCCAGGCAGCTCGACGATCTCGGGCAGCACGCCATCAGGCGACATTCCGGAAAAGCGCAGGCCGCGCGCCTCCAGCGCGTCGCGGTAGCGGACATTGACCTCGTAGCGATGCCGGTGCCGCTCGAAAATCTCGGCCGCGTCGTCATAGATGTCGCGCACCAGCGAGCCGGCCTCGAGCACCGCCGG
>JAGXAV010000383.1 GCA_018971455.1 Rhodospirillales bacterium | reverse complement strand
GCATCGAGGCTTGTGCTCGCCACCGCCGGCGCGCCGGCGGGCAGCAGCGCGTCGAACAGCCGCAGCTTGGCGGCGCGATAGGCCGCCATGGTGCCGTGATAGTCGAGATGGTCGCGCGTGAGGTTGGTGAAGCCGCCGGCCGACAGCCGCACGCCATCGAGGCGGAATTGCTGCAGGCCGTGCGAGGAGGCCTCCATCGCGGCATGGCCGATGCCGGCGCGCGCCAGCATGGCCAGCGTCTCGGCCAGCGCCACCGGGTCCGGCGTGGTCAGGCCCGGCCCCGCGTCGAAGCCCGGCGCCACCAGCCCGAGCGTGCCCAGGCTCGCCGCCTTCTGGTCCCCCAGCGCCCAGAGCTGGCGCAGGAACTCCGCCGTGCTGGTCTTGCCGTTGGTGCCGGTGATGGCGACGATGACGGCCGGCTGCGGCCCGGCCAGCACGGCGGCGATCTGGGCGAGGCGGCGGCGCGGCTGCGGGTCGTGCAGCAGGGGGCGCGGCGGCACGCCGGCCGGCCAGTCCGTGCCGTCCGGCGCCAGCACGGCGGCGGCGCCGCGCTCCACCGCTTCGGCGATGAAGGCCCGCCCGTCGAGCTTTTCGCCGGGCAGGGCGGCGAACAGGAAGCCGGGCCCGACGCGGCGGCTATCGGCGGTGACGCCACAGAGTTCGAGTCCCGTCATGCCGCCCGTGCGCAGCTCGGGCAGGGCGCGCATGATGTCAATGCAACGCAATGGCGGGCGTCACGAGGCTGGCCTGGTGGCGGTAATCATGCGGCGGAAAGGCCGGCACCACCGGCGGCGGCGGATTGGCCGCGCGCGTGACCAGCGGCACCAGCCCGCGCGGCGGCAGCGAACCGGTCGCCCCGGGCGGCACGCCCGGCTCCAGCGGAATGGCGAGGCTTGCCTGGATTTCGGCGGCGTTGTCGAGCTGCGGCAGCAGCCCGAGCATGGGCCCGATGCGGGCGATCACCCGCCCGGCCGCCGGCGCGCTCACCCAGCCGCCGGTGGAATAGCCATGCGTGGCGGCGTTCCCCTTGGGGTCGTCCAGCATCATGTAGACCGCGTAATGCGGCGCGTTCATCGGGAAGGCGCTCATGAAGGCCGAGACGTTGGCGTGCTTGTGGTAGCCGTGCTTGCTCGCCTTCTCCGCGGTTCCCGTCTTGCCGCCGACGAAATAGCCCGGCACGTCGGCCGGCTTGCCGTAGCCGTCGGTCACCACGAGGCGCATCAGCTTGCGCATGATGTCCGAAGTGTCCGGCCGCATCACGCGGAAGCCTTGGCGCGGCGCGGCCTCGCTATCCTGGGCGAGGATGGTCGGGCGGAACAGCGTGCCGCCATTGGCCACCGCGGCGGTGCCGGTGACGATATGCAGCGGCGAGACGGCGATGCCGTGCCCGAAGCCGATGGTCAGCGTCGCGATCTCCTTCCAGTTCGACAGCGGCGGCACCAGCGGCATGCCCGCCTCCGGCAGCTCGATGCCGAGGCGCGAGAGCATGCCCATGCGATAGAGCCAGGCCTGCTGGCGGTGGGCGCCGACCGCCTCGGCCATCTTGGCCGCGCCGATATTGGAGGAGTAGGCAAGGATTTCCGGCAGATAGAGCCAGCGGTGCTTGCCCTCGAAATCGGTGATGGTGAAGCGGCCGATATGGATCGGGCTGGAGGCGTCGAAACCGTTCCAGATGTGCACCACATTGTCGTTGAGCGCCATCGAGGCGGTTTGCAGCTTGAAGGTGCTGCCCGGCTCGTACATCCCGGTCACCGCGCGGTTGAACCGTTCATCGGGGCTGGCATGGCCGACATCGTTGGCGTCGTAATCCGGCAGGCTGACCATCGCGATCACCTCGCCGGTGCGCACGTCCATCACGATGCCGCAGGCGCCGATGGCCTGGAACTCGTCCATCGCGCGCGACAATTCGTCGCGCACCACGGCCTGCACGCGCACATCGAGGGCGAGGCGCAGCGGCTGGGGATCGCGGCGCAGCCGCGCGTCGAAGAAGCGCTCCACCCCGGCCACGCCGTGACCATCCACATCGACGCCGCCCAGCACCTGGGCGGCGGTGCGGCCGAGCGGGTAGCGCCGCCGCTCGGTGTGTTCGAAATCGACGCCCGGAATTCCCAGCGCGTTGATGCGCAGTTCCTGCCGGGGCGTGATCTGGCGCGCGATATAGACGAATTGGTGGCTCTGATCGGCGAGACGTTTTGTGGTCAGCGCCTCGTCGAGATCGGGCAGGACGGATTTGAGGGCGCGAGCCGCCCCGGCGGGGTCGAAGATCTCATGCGGGTTGGCGAACACGCTCGCGGTCGGCAGCGAGATCGCGAGGATCTGGCCGTTACGGTCCTCGATGGTGGCGCGCGAGGCGGGCCGGCCGAGATCGACATTGGCCGCCACCAGCGAGGTCAGGCTGCCCGGCGGGGGCGGCGGGTCGGGCCGGCGCATGGCCACCACCGGCGGCGGGCGCAGCGGGTCGATCACCGTGGCGTCGGCGAGCTTCAGCGCGACGGCGGTGAAGAGCAGGGCAAAGCCGGCGGCGGCCACCACCAGCCGCCCGCGTGTCTTTTCCATGGCCGCCCGGCGCGCGAGGTCGGGCGCGGTCAGGCGCACATGCTCCATGCGCGGAATGCTCGCCGAGGGCGGCGCGCCGAAGCGCCGCGCGGGGCTCGAGGGCGAGGGGGGCGCGCGATCCTCGGCGGGGCGGTCGGCGGGCTCGCCGTCGCGGGGCGGCTCGTCAGGCCCGCCGGTGCGCCGCGTGCTCATCGGTTGCCGCCATAGGGCACGGTGCCGACCGCCGGCGTCGGCGTCATCACCCGCGCCATGCCGAGGGCCGAGCCGACGAATTGCGTCGGCCGGGACACCGGTGCATCGGCGCGCGCCAGCACCTCGGTCGCGTGGATGGCCGGCGCCGTCGGGCGCGGGTGCACCGGCAGCGCCACCGGCTGGATGCGAGGGCGCGGGGCGGCGGGCGGCAGATGCGCCGGGGCGGCGGCGAGACGGGCGGGTTGCGGCGCCGCCGCCATGCGCTGGTGGTCATGCAGCGCCGCCTGCAGGATGGCCTGGAGGTTGGCCGCCGGCTGGGGATGCGCCGGCGGATGGGGCGCTGCC